>JASEGZ010000022.1 GCA_030018935.1 Syntrophales bacterium | reverse complement strand
AAAGCGGACAATTCATTTGCTACAAAAGCGGACAATTCTATTTACTCTTGACAGAAAAAGAAATGCTCCTTACCCTTTCAAGGGCGAGGAAGTCATCGTTGAGGCCCGTTGCTGTTCCAGCTTTAAACAGAATGGATTATTCGGAAAGAGCGGGCGTTGACAAAAGAGTAATGGAGTGTGTAAAATTGAAGTGGAAAAGGGGTATTGTAATTGCCGCGAAAAGATGTAAAAATATTAGGTAATCAATCTTAATTTCAGGTTAAAAGGGTTGCCTGTGCAAGAAAAGAAAAGGTTGCAAAAAAGGAAAGCGCGAGAAAAAAGGATCAGGTTACAGAGGTCTCAACAGGCAAGACAAATGGAATCAGATGGCCATTTAATCGAGGCCAACTTTGAATATCACAGAGGCAATCTCAAGACGGCCAAACACCATGTACAGAAGGCCATTAACCTCTACCCGGAGGGCACGACAGCCTATAGACTTTGGGGTCAGATATGCATGGACGAACTTGATTTCACCGGCGCGGTAAAGTGTTTTCAGGACATCTTAAAATTAGTGCCTACCGATCTGGAGGCAAAGTTCTTCCTGGGATACAATCTGATACGTCAGGGGTCTTGCGAAGAGGCGATTGATGCCTATCAGAAATTCCTCGAAGCAATAGAAGGGAAACGTCTCGATAAACGGGGGCGACAATTCAAGAATACCACACAGAAAGGGATCAGGGAAGCAAAGAGGATTCTCAAATTTCGCATAGACACGGTGAAAAGCCCGGACGGTAAAGAGCAGAGGGAAGGTACGGGCGTCCCTGTTGCTGCCCTGACACAACATTCAGAAAAAGAAACGCCACTACCAAAAGAGCCTCCGTTGCTGGATATGTCAGCCTTTCAGGATAAAAGCCTGGTCAACAAAGAATTGGATATAAAGATAAATTTTGTAGATGACGAGTTTCTCCAGAGGATTCCACAAGACACCTATCACTCATTTGAGGACTATAACCTCCTGTTCCATTATCATCGTCTCGGTCTGGTAAAGGAATTTGATGAGTTGCTCTGTCTGGAACACTTGCAAAGTGTGGATAAGTATTGGTATCAGATAGAAACGGTATCCAATGTCCTGAAGCGGTTCAGGGGAAGGGTACTGTTGGCTGATGAGGTTGGATTGGGCAAGACTATTGAGGCCGGGATGCTGATGAAAGAGTATCTCATCAGGGGGATGATAAAAAGGATAATCATCCTGACCCCTCCTACCCTAATTTCCCAATGGCAGGAAGAAATGCAGACAAAGTTTGGCCTTGATTTTTCTACCACAGAAGATGTTTCCTATCGGGATAATCCCCAGGATTTCTGGCAGGGACATGACCGCATTATCGCCTCCATCAATACGGCTAAGTCACGAAAGAATTTTGAGATCATAACCTCTCTGAACTATGATCTGGTTATCGTTGATGAGGCTCATTATCTCCGGAACAGGACAACCTTAAACTACAAGCTGGTCAATTCTCTCCGGAAAAAGTTCATTTTTCTTTTGAGCGCTACACCCGTGCAAAACAACCTCCTGGAATTGTACAACCTGATCACCCTTCTCAGACCGGGGACCCTCAGTACAGAGGCCGAATTCAAAAGGGAACATGTAAAACGGGGAAATCTGCGGGCGCCGAGTAATCCCGATAAGTTACGGGCGCTCCTGCGGGATGTGATGATCCGCAATACCCGCTCGCTGGTTGATGTCAAGCTGCCCAAGCGTTTTGCGACGACCTTTTATGTTGAACCCAAACCCGTGGAGTATGAGATTTATCAGGAGGTCAGCCGTTTTATCAGAGACTTTCACCATGGGAGGGAGGCGCCGCGGGAACAGTTTACCAGCCAGAATCTGCTCATGACGGCGGGAAGTTCCCCCTTTGCCCTGAGAGAGGCCATCCGCCATCTCCTGGAGAAGAGAGCTTCTGAAGATCCGCGTGGCTACCAGTCCCTGGAGGATGCACTTTCCGGGATCGGAAAGATTGACCGGACATCTAAAGGGGAGAAACTGATGGAGATCATTGGCCGGAATGGGGATAAAAAGATTATCTTCGTCAAATACATAAAGACTATGGAATATCTGGAAGGTCTTCTCTCCTCAAGGGGTTATCCTTACGCCCTGTTCAGCGGCGCGATGACATTACGACAAAAAGATGAAGCTATCGCAGCATTCAGGGATAATGTTCCCGTCCTTGTCAGTACGGAAACAGGTGGAGAGGGGCGAAACCTCCAGTTCTGCAATACCCTGATCAACTACGATCTCCCCTGGAACCCGATGCGTTTAGAGCAGCGGATAGGACGGCTCCACCGCATCGGCCAGCAGCGTGATGTCTATGTGTTTAATCTCTGTCTGGCGGGGAGTATTGAAGATTATATGATGAAGATCCTGGATGACAAAATCAACATGTTTGAACTGGTCATCGGGGAGATTGACACCATCCTGGGCAACCTCGAAACGGATAAGGATTTCAGCAACATTATCATGGACCTCTGGATCAATGCAAAGAATGATTCAGACCTCGAGAATTCCTTTAACAGATTGGGTGAAGAGATCATGACAGCCAAAAAGGGTTATGAAAAAACCAAACAATTAGATGAGATGCTTTTTGGCGACGATTATGAAGTTTGAGGAGACGGTCGTCTGAGGGGCTATGGATAGTCGGACGCTAGTGGCAAAAGTCCTGGAAAGAGAGGGCTGCCTTGTCGAGGGAAGGGATAGTCATCTCAAGGTCCTCTTTCCGGAGGTTCTGCAAAAGATGCTTTCCGTTGGCGAGATGGGAACCCTGGTGTTTCAAGGGAAAGGCGTCGGGCAGGATCATCTCCTTCAGGGGAGCGAGATTCTTGATTCCCTGAAACCTCTGATTTCTGCAAAGGGGTTACTGGCGGCGGTATCTTTTCCCCATCTGAAGCCCAACCCTAAGAATATCGAGGCATTGCTTACAAACAACCTGGCTGTGCAAAACGGCATCTTTCGCTTCGTAAGTTGTGAGATCAAACAGTGCAGCTATCTGCTGATGAACTTCCTGGTCAGCGCCGTCTCGGATACAAAGGCGGAACGTATTTTAACCGTTGTTCTCAATGGGCAGGCAGATACAGTCGCCCTGGGAATGGGAGAAAAGCTGAAAGATAAGTGGGAAGATGCCTCGTATGATCTGCCTGCTTCAGAGATTCCGGATATCTCAAGGACTCTGAAAAAGGGCAAGGCCGTTGCCGGTAAACTGTCGCTGGTCCAATTTCAGGACTTTCTGAAGAGTCTCAACAGGAGGCTTAACCGGGACCTGAAAAGGCTACAGGAGTATTACACAACCATTGCCGGAGAGATAGAGAAAAATATCATGAAGAAGGGATGCGGGGAAGAGGATGTCAAGCTGGGGTTATCTCGCCTGGAGGCAACAAGGATTGAGTGCCACAGAAAAATCAGGGATGTCTGCGACAGGTACGCCGTGGAAATTACGATAGAACCAATTAATGCCCTTCATATCTTTGTGCACGCTGCGGTTGCCCAGGTGTATCTGCAACGGCGTAAAAACAGGAAGCTTCGCGAGATACCTCTGAATCCAATAAGCGACAATCTGGAGTATCTGCTCTGCAGTAACTGCTACCAGCCAATCCTCAACTTTTACCTCTGCGATGAGATACATCCCCTCTGTGCTTCCTGCTGGCCTGCCTGTTCCCTCTGTAAGAAAACGTAAGAGCGGTTGGGATGTCTATATTCAGTCATAACGCCTCAGGCATAATGAGCATACAGGACAGGTCTGCCCGGATTATGCCTGAAAAGGCCCTCGTCACGGGTGAAATGGCCGAAATACGAACTGCCCACCCGGAAGAACAGACGTCCAGATACATCCCTTCCACGATCATCGGTGCCACACCCCACATTTTGTGTCATTATCTCATTGGCACACAAGGCCGTTCTTCTTATACTCCCACCGTCAAAAAGCAATAGCTTATCAAGCTCCACCACCATGATACACGGGCTCGTTAGCCTCCCGGCACGGTTCCGATGGTGCAAAACTCTGGATATGAGCAGACGGACAGCCACAGGCCATAGTTGCCTCTTTGGTTTCACCCGCCATTTTCTTTGCGTGCAGATGTTCCTCTACAGCTACCTCATCAAAATCATCCGCATCTCGTTCCACGATCCTGATGACGTCGTTCGGACATTCTCCCAGACAGGCTCCCAATCCATCACAGTATTTTTCCGAAATAAGTCTCGCCTTTCCATCCAGAATCTGAATGGCTCCTTCGGCGCAGGAGGGCATGCACTGCCCGCAGCCGTCGCACTTTTCTTCGTCAATTTCAACGATATTACGTTTGATCTTCATGTTTTTCTCCTTAAAACGCTCTTCGCCAGCTTGCGACCGCCTTCGGTAAGGAAGGCCTTTCCAATAAGGGAGGTCAGTTTCTCTGTATCCATGGAACCATCCTTCTTGTTCTCTTCCATATTCACAATCAGATCGGCGTCGTAGAGCACTTTGAAATTCAGCGTCTCCTGGGGTCTCGGGTGATGGTGGTGACCAACGATGTCGCAAACCTCTGCGACCAGTTCCTCGCCGGCTCCCAATTTCGAAAGAATCTCACGGGCAATGGGCGGCCCTTCCTCTTCTTGATAACGTGCCGCTGTACTCTGGTATTTCCACTCCGCTTCCTTGATGCCAATATCATGGAGATAGGCAGCGGATAATATCACCGCCGGATCTCCTCCTTCCTCTTTAAAAATTTCCCCTGCGTAACGGGCTACCCTGGAGGCATGGCCAATCCGCTTGAAGTCCTGTTTAAAATAGCGCTTCATCTCAATGGCGACGCGGTCCTTTAATAGATCATCTCTCTGAGCCGAAAGCTCCGGGGGCAGGCTCCCGAGGCATTGCTCGGCAAACTTGCAGTATGCGGCGCAACCAAAGTCCATCTTTGGGTTGACAAGCATTGTCCCGCACTTCTTACAACGGCGGGTGGCCTCGTCCTTAAAGAGCTCTACCGGATTACCACACTTTGTACACGCGGTTTCGAAGATCGCTCCTGGTTTCCAGTAACGGGTGTCCTGTCCCGGGCACTTCATAGTTGTTTCCCCCCCTTATTTTGATTTGTGTTATCCTTCGCTACAGAGTAAGCGGAGGACGCAATGGATACGAATATTAAATTCCTCAATTCCTTGATTTCTTCCCCTTTGCGTCCTCCATGGGAGATGGATGCGAACTCAGCCCAATATTGCCTTCAGATCCTCATCAGGTGTGGAGACTGGTTTAATGTCAAAGTTCTTCACCAGCACACCAAGCACATTAGGAGAAATAAAGGCCGGAAGGCTTGGGCCAAGGCGAATCCCCTTAATCCCCAAGTGTAAAAGTGTCAGCAGAATGGCCACAGCCTTTTGCTCATACCAGGAAAGGATCATAGAGAGGGGTAACTCGTTGGCCCCTATGTTGAATGCCTTTGCCAGGGCCACGGCGATCTGGATGGCCGAATAGGCGTCATTACACTGACCTATATCCAGTAGCCTGGGGATGCCTCCAATGTCGCCAAGATTTTTGTCGAAGAAGCGGAACTTACCGCAGGCAAGGGTCAGGACCACGCAATCCTTTGGCACTTTCTCTACAAACTCGGTGTAGTAATTCCGCCCCGGTTTGGCTCCATCGCAGCCGGCTACCAGGAAGAAATGGCGGATGGCCTTACCCTTGACTCCCTCAATTACCTTATCGGCGACACTCAGAACGGCATTGTGTCCAAAGCCGCACATCACCGACCGCCCGTTTCTATCTTCCGGGAAACCGGGCACGGAAAGGGCCTTTTCTATAATAGGGGCGAAATTCCTATCTTTAATGTGGACTACGCCAGGCCAGCCTACCATACCGGTAGTGAAGATATCCCCTTGGTAGGATTCCCTCGGTTTCTGTATGCAGTTTGTTGTCATCAGGATAGCCCCGGGAAAGTCTGCAAATTCTTTCGTCTGGTTTTGCCAGGCCGTACCGTAATGACCGTACAGGTGGGCATATTTTTTGAGGCCCGGGTAACCATGAGCGGGAAGCATCTCCCCATGGGTGTAGACATTGATACCCTTGCCCTCAGTCTGCTTCAGGAGCTCTTCCAGATCCTTGAGATCGTGCCCCGAAATGAGAATAGCCTTTCCCTTTTTGACCCCCAGGGGTACCGGTGTAGGGACAGGATGACCATAGACACCGGTATTGGCTGCGTCGAGGAGTTCCATTGCCCGGAGATTGGCCTTTCCGCATTTCAGTACCAGCCCCACCCAGTCATCAAGACTCAAGTCTTTCCTCATGGTAGCAGCGAGACCCTCGTGGATGAAGGCGTAAACCTCATCGTCCTCCTGCCCGAGTATCTGTGCGTGGTCTGCGTAGGCGGCAATACCCTTGATCCCGAAGAGCAATGTATGCTGGAGAGAGAGGATATCAGGGGTGATGGAAGGGTCTGATTTCAACCCCACCGCTTCCCCCTGTTTGACCAATCCCTCCACAGTTGCCGCTGCTTTAAAAGTAGCCGGACCATCCGGAAAATTGATGTTTCCACCCGCTGCCCTGACCTTCTCTTTGAGTTTTTCTCTCAACTCCACACAGCGATGGATCAACTGGACAATACGATTCGGATCAAAGTTTACGTTGGTCAGGGTGGCAAAGATAGCCTCGCATGTGAAGACGTTTACCTCTCGTTCATTTACACCCCATTTCCGTCCTTCCACGGCGTAGAGGGCGAGCCCATTGAGGGCATGGATGAGAAGATCCTGAAGGGCGGCAACTTCCGGTTGCTTTCCGCAAACCCCTACGTTTGTACACCCTTCACCTTTTGCCGTTTGTTCGCACTGGTAACAAAACATGACTTTACCTCCTTTTCATAGTTGATGGTTGTTTGGGATTTTAAAAAATGACTCCGCTCGTTTTTGTTGCAGTTAATTTAACCTTTTTGAAATTACATGCCTTGACTTAGGTCAAAGGGAAGAGAAATTTATTTGTGTTGTGACTTTATGGTATTGTCAAGCTATTCTTTTACAGTTATTAGGGGTTTTCTCTTGGTAAACCCAAATAAATGTTCTATTGTTTTTTGAAAATCTTAAAAACATAGCGCCATGAATTAGGATGGATTCGTCCGTACTGAAAAATGAGCTTATAAGACCCTGAAAATACTACGGGCCGTGGTTGAGTCGCTGACCGTATTTTTCATTGAATGGTCATCCCGTATGTTGTATAAATAGAACGGCCAAGAGCCAACATATTGGGGGGACTCAGACCATGGTCTATATTCTCTAAACCTTATTTTTCAGGGCGAACTAACTAAAGGGGAAGTGAGAGGTGACAATATTTGTTAGTAGGTGGGATTTCTGGCTATTCAGCCAGAGTTGGTATAGCCGAAATACTTCGGATATCATCCCAAAATGGGATAAAAAGCGAAGTAGTTCGGATGTGAACGAGATGGGCGGGGCAGATAGGTTTTAATGATACTTATGAGGAGTATATCAATAAAAATTCTGACCTCAAAGATGTTTACTTTTGCAATGTATTTTTACTTCATCAACCCTTCTATTCCCTTTTCGGTCTTTTTCAGGAAGGTTTTGATCTCCCGGATATTTCCTTTTTCCAACCCGCTTATCCCCTCCAGAGAGGTCCTGAAGACCTGCCAGCGATCCTCCAGAGAGGCAAAGAGACCTATAATTTCTTCGGCCTCTGGGGTCAATTCTGCCGCCCTCTCCTTGGGCGGAATCAGGGTGAGGGTTTCCAGCCAATGGGGGACTTCTACTTGAAAGGGGAAGGACTTCTGGATAATCTGGGCGAAAGCCAGACTGGCCGATTCCTCGCCATGAATAACAAAAACTTTAAGCCTCGGGTTTTTAAAATGTCCGATCCAGGTTAATAGTTCCTTTTGGTCGGCATGGGCCGAGAATCCGCCAATAGTGTGCACCTTGGCTCGCACGGCCACATCTTCCTGAAAGATCCGGACCTTTTTGGCCCCATCAACAATGTTCCGTCCCGGGGTTCCTTTGGCTTGAAACCCAATGATAACAATCTGGACGCCAGGCCGCCACAGATTGTGTTTCAAATGATGTTTGATCCTTCCGGCGTTACACATGCCGCTGGCGGCAATAATAATAGCCGGCCCTTGGTGACGATTGATGGCCATAGACTCTTCGGAAGTCCGGGTATAAACAAGTTCCGGAAAATCCAGAGGGCTGTCCCCTTGGGCAATGAGCCGGGTCGTATCTTGGTCAAGATATTCCGGGTATTTCTTGAAGATCTCCGTAGCCGCGATGGCCAGGGGGCTGTCCAGATAGACCGGAAGAGAAGGGATTTGCCCATTTTTCCGAAATTCATGGAGGAGATAGAGTATCTCCTGGGTTCGCTCCACGGCAAAGGCCGGGATGATAATCTTCTCCCTGGATTTGATCCCTTCCCGGATGGCGGACAGGAGTTCGGCCTTGCTTTCATCCACAGACTTATGCTGCCGGTTGCCGTAGGTGGATTCCACAAACAAAAAATCACCCTCCTCCATAACATCCGGGTCGTCCATGATCAACGCCTCTTTGCGTCCAATATCACCGGAAAAAACCACCTTGCCCTTCAGCCCTTGTTCTTGAAAACGTACTGTCAGGAAAGTGGAACCCAAGATATGACCGGCATTATGAAAGCAGATTTCAATATCCGGGCTGATCAGATGACACGTTCCTGGATCAATAGGCTGGAAAAAAACCAGGCTTCGTTCCGCATCTTCCATCGTGTACAAAGGTCCCACTGGTTTTTGTCCGGAACGGATATTTTTTCGGCTCTGCCATTCGGCTTCCATTTCCTGGATGTGGGCGCTGTCACGGAGCATGATCCGACAGAGTTCAAAGGTAGCCTTGGTGCAAACGATCTTGCCCTTAAACCCTTCCTTGACCGCCCGGGGGATCAGTCCGGAATGGTCAATATGGGCATGGGTCAACAGGATGTACTGGAGCGCTTGGGGCCGATACCGCCCCAGGGAAACATTTCTTTTTTCAATCTCTTTCCCACCCTGAAACATCCCGCAATCAACTAAGAAGCGGGTTTGTGCATTTTCTAACAGAAAACAGGACCCTGTGACAGTTCTGGTTGCTCCCAAACATGTTACTTGCATGGTAATTTGCCTTTCCTGTTCATTTGTTTAATGGTAAATTCAGACATTTAGACTGAAGTGTCCTAACAGTCTTCAGCCTATTCACCTGAGTAGTTACGTCTAATGAAAACCTATTTCTTGACAGTCTGGGGTAAATAATATAAGCAGATGGCAAAGAATTCAATAAAAAAGTAGGAACTTTCCTAACCCACGATGAGGATATCGCCATGGAATTAAAACCCGAACATCATGAGCATCAGTATGTCATTGATGAATTGACCATCAAGGACACCTGGCGCCTGTTTCGCATCATGGCTGAATTTGTGGACGGTTTTGAAGCCCTGTCGCAAATCCATCCGGCGGTCTCCATGTTTGGCTCAGCCCGGGTGCAGCCCGGAGATTCCGCCTATGATCTGGCTGTAGAAATTGCCCGTCTTTTGGTTAAAAACGGCTTCAATGTCATCTCCGGGGGAGGACCTGGGGTCATGGAAGCGGCCAACAAAGGGGCGGCCGAAGCCGGCGGCAAGTCCGCGGGTCTGAACATCCAACTCCCCTATGAACAAAAACCCAACCCTTATGCCAATGTCCGGCTTGATTTTCGCTACTTCTTTATTCGCAAGGTCATGTTTGTCAAATATGCCGTGGCCTATGTCATCCTCCCCGGCGGGTTCGGAACCCTCGATGAATTATCTGAAGCTATCGCCCTTATTCAGACCCGTCGGATCAAACCCTTCCCGGTCATCTTAGTAAACCGAAATTACTGGAAAGGTTTGTTGGACTGGCTGCGCAAAGTAGCCTGTCCGGAATGCATGATCTCTCCGGGGGACCTGGACATCATCCAGGTGATCGATGAGCCGGAAGAAGTCGTTCGGGCCATCAAGAAGATAATCATTTTATAAACAATTGGGCCGGATTATAACTGTGCTGTTGCCGTTGTTATTGAAGATGAGCTGAAGGATAAGATCTTCAAAACGGCAAATAACCTTCTAAGCAAGTTTGGTGGAATGGGATTTGCCATGTTTGAATTTCCTGTGGACCGAGTCCTATAATATCCACAGGGGAAGGGTACAAAATGTCGGAGAGGATAATTAGAGTTGGTCACAGTCCTGATCCTGATGATGCTTTTATGTTCTACGGACTGGCCAGTGGAGAGGTGAAGCTTGAGGGTATCAGGATCGAACACGTACTTGAAGATATTCAGTCGCTAAATATGCGGGCAATGAATGCAGAATTGGAAGTTACCGCCATTTCCGCCCATGCGTTTCCATACGTTGCCGGTAAATACTGGATCATGGCCACCGGCGCGAGCATGGGAGAAGGATACGGACCGGTCATGGTGGCGAAAAAATACAGGGCGCTGGCCGAGCTGAAGGGTAAAACCGTGGCGACACCGGGAAAATTGACGACGGCGACGTTGCTTTTCAAGATTTTCACCGACGGTATCGTGAATACTGACGTTCCCTTTGACCAGATTATGGGACGGGTGTCATCGGGGGAGTTTGACGCTGGCCTGGTAATCCACGAGGGACAGTTGACGTATCAGCAGGAAGGTTTTAACAGGATCCTGGATTTTGGCCAGCTCTGGGAAAGGGAAACCGGCGGCCTGCCGTTACCTCTGGGACTTGATGTGGTGCGCAAGGATCTGGGAGAAGATTTGGCCCATCAGCTCTCATATGGGTTGAAGCAAAGTATCCATTATGGATACACGCATTTGAACGAATCCATAGCTTATGCACTGCAATGGGGAAGAGGTATTGATTACCGACTTGGTGAGAAGTTCATAAAAATGTACGTTAGTGAACTGACCATTGATATGGGTGAAAGGGGGAGGCAGGCGCTGGAGAGACTCCTCACGATGGGGTATAAAAAGGGATTGTTACCGCCTCCCCCCCAAGTGGTGTTGTACTGACTGCTGTACTGACAGGCAGCAGGCGCGAGGTAAACGCCCATTGGCTACTTTTTTGTTAAATGTGAAGCTAAGCTAGACAAATTTGTGTCATTTTTCCTTTCATTTCCCCGCCAAATTTTAATACACATCAATATAATCAATCATTTACGCAGATACACAGAAGTGGCACCGTAATTGCTCCCATGCCTGTAAAGGGTCCCGTATGGGGACTCCAATCGGGGGTATGTATCATGAATTCAGGTGACACGGCGTGGGTGTTGGTATCCACAGTACTGGTTTTCATCGTGACTCCGGGGCTGGCCTTCTTTTATGGGGGTATGACGAGGAGAAAGAACGTCCTTTCCATTTTGATGCAGTGTTTCATCATTATGTGCATCATTTCTCTGCAATGGGTTTTGTACGGTTACTCTCTCGCATTTGGTCCGGATACCGGATCCGGCATCATTGGAAGCTTGAACTGGGTAGGTCTCAGAGGTGTGGGGGGCCAGCCGAACACTGATTATGCCGCGACCATTCCCCATCAGGTTTTTATGATTTTTCAGGCCATGTTCGCCATCATAACACCTGCCCTGATCGTTGGCGCTTTTGCTGAAAGGATTAAGTTTTCTGCCTTTCTCGTCATGATCCTTCTCTGGACAACCCTGGTTTATGACCCCCTGGCTCATTGGGTTTGGGGAACAGGGGGCTGGTTGAGAAACCTCGGTGCCCTGGATTTTGCCGGCGGCATTGTTGTCCATGTGAGTTCCGGCGTATCGGCTCTGGTTATGGCTGTACTTCTCGGTAAAAGGATTGGCTATGAAAAACGGGTGTTCAGGCCGCACAATTTGCCCTTTACCGTTCTGGGTGCAGGTCTTCTGTGGTTTAGATGGTTTGGCTTCAATGCGGGCAGTGCCCTGGGGGCCGGTGAACTGGCTGCCAACGCCTTTATCACCACAAATATCGCGGCAGCCTCGGCCGGGCTATCCTGGGCACTCATTGAATGGCAGCAGGGCGGTGCACCCACCTTGTTGGGGGTAGTGACTGGGGCAGTGGCAGGGCTTGTTGCCATTACACCGGCCTGCGGTTTTGTGAATCCTATGAATGCCATATTTATAGGTGCCCTGGTCAGTGTATTCTGCTACATTGCCCTCACGAAAATCAGCCCCATAAGCTCGAGGAGGTGAAAGAAGCCCTCGAGAATGTAGGTGTAAATCTGATAACGGTGTCCAATGTCCTCGGACGTGGCAGGCAAAAAGGACTTACAGAGGTTTACCGGGGAGCAAAGGAGGTAGGCGGTCTCCTTAAAAAGGTGAAGTTGGAGATTGTCGTCAATGAAGATTTTGTAGAACCTACCATCGGAGCGATTATTAAGGGGGCGCACACCGGCGAGATCGGCGACGGAAAGATATTTGTTATTGACCTTCTCGATTGTGTCCGGATTGGCACATCGGAACGCGGCGGCTGTGCTATAGGGTAGAGAGAGGGCTGTGTACACACCCCTCCCGTCCGGGCATTGAAGGTTCTGTAGTTGGTCTATAACAGGGGAGGGTTGCCCTTGAGATCTTTTATCAATATCTATGGCCCCGTTCCCGTTGTCTGTTTTTCGGCGGGCGAGCCACGTCAACCTTCAATTTCCGCCCATTAAAATCATAACCATCTAATTGTTTTTTTGCTGATTCAGCTTCCGATTGATTCGACATTTCAACGAATCCGAATCCTTTGCCTTCTAATGCATTGGCTTCTTTCACCTCGCCGTAGTTAGAAAAAAGCGTTTTCAAGTCCTCACTGGTTGTAGAATAGCTAAGGTTTCCCACATAAAGTTTACTGCCTTGCATTTTACCCTCCTTCCTTCTTTATGTTTTGTCACAATAACATCACGTTGCCTATGAACCCCAAATTAACCTTCTTTGTTGTCCCCATTCTCTGCGCAGGACTGAGAACCAGGTTTCAAATCGGCTATATCTGGATCTTTTTCTGGGACTCCTGGTTCTGTATTAGCCTTCTGCTGCTTAGCCTCCATACGTCGAGCCGCCTTCTCTTTTTGTTTTTGCTGTCGTACCCTTTCTCTCTGACGTTTCTCGAAGGTAAATTTGGATTTAACCATTCTTGAACTCCTGAATTTGCCTTTCTTTTAATCGTTTTGCAAATACTGAAAATAAAGAGGCACTCCAATACACGAAATTGTAATGGAGTACCTCTTCTTTACTTGCAGATGCGCTTATAGGGGTTTCACGTTTTCCGCTGACGGGCCTTTATTTCCCTGCTGAACATCGAAGCTGACACGCTGGCCTTCAGCTAACGTCTTGAACCCGTCAGTTTGAATAGCACTGTAGTGAACGAACACGTCGCTACCGTCATCCTTTTCGATGAACCCGAAGCCTTTACTTTCATTAAACCATTTTACTTTGCCTTCTGACATCGCTTGCATCCTCCTTTCTCTAAATTTGCCAAAAGTCGGATTACCACAATGACAGAAAGAAAAAACCACCAGACTCTAAAGTGCATGGTGGCCACCTTATGCGCTTCAAAATGTCCTAATCCAACTTTAATAAATATGTACCTTGCTGACCAATGGAACAGCTAAAGGATACAATATAGTATCTCTTATATGCGGTCTTTTATTGAAAGTCAAGGATTATTTCAATCTTTGTTTCTCCATCTGAATGAAAGGACTTACAGAGGTTTACCGGGGGGCAAAAGAGGTAGGCAGTCTCCTTCGATAATAGGCCGTTATATGATGGATGGCCTTGGCCGCCTGGGCGATGGTAGGATAAACAGGGATTTTTGCCGCCGTGAGGGTTGTTTTCTGTTCGGCGAGGAATTTCCAGCGCCAGTGGTCGAAATCCCCAATTCCTAAGGTGCCCGTATCTAACACTACCGCTAAGGGCTTTACCTTTCTCCTGTTTATCTCCAGGATGTCCTGGACCTCCCTGTTAATGAAGGCAATCATTTCATTTTTTCCGAAGGGCCCATCTACCGTGGCATTGATAATAACCAGGTCGAAGTAAAAGCTTTCAGACATCATCCTCAATATCTCTCCATTGAGGCCGGAAACCCAGGCGCTCTCCGGCATAATGGATACATCTACCGGGTTTTCTATCCAATCCCACCACATCTGGGGCACCCTTTTTTTAATCTCCTGCCGGATCTCTGCTGGTAAAGGAACCACGTGAAAGCCTGCCTCCTCCCATTCGTCGGCAGAGCGCACGCTTTTACCACCCCCACCTCCCACCACTCCTACCCTTGTCCCCTGGACGGGGGGGAGCCAACAAAAAGAGATGACCACATCTATCATCTCTTCGAGGGTATGAACCAGGATTGCCCCTGCCTGTCTTATAGCTGTTTCCCAGATGCGGAAGGAACCGGCCAGCGAGGCGGTATGGGAGGCCACAGCCCTGGTCCCGGCGACACCTCTTCCCGCTTTGAGAATGATAACCGGCTTTGCCGCTGTAGCCCGGCGAAGGGCACAGAGAAATTTCCTTCCATCTTTTATTCCTTCCATGTAGCTTGCAATTACTTTCGTTTCCGGGTCATGGGAGAGGTATTGCAGGAAATCGGTTTCATCGAGATCCAGCGCATTTCCATAACTGATAACCTTGCTGAAGCGGATGCCCCGGAGGGAGGCGTAATGGACAAACTCCGTAGAGGCCCCGCCACTCTGAAAGAACATGCCTAAAGGACCCGGCTCGGTGGGAAAATCGTAGCCAAATGAGATCCCTTCGAGAGGAGAGTAGATGCCCATACAATTGGGACCAATGAGGCGAATACCGAATTTTCTTGCCTGCTCTAATATCTCTTTTTCCAGTTCAGCCGCCTCCGCAAGGCCGGTTTCAGTAAGGCGACCGGTAAAGAGATGGATTATCTCAACCCCCTTTTGGTGGCATTCCTGTAAAAGATCAGGCACCTTGGGCGCGGGGATACAGCAGATTACATAGTCAACCGAATCGGGGATATCTTTCAGAGAGGGATAGGCTTTCAGGCCTAAAAGTTCAGGCTGGTTTGTATTTATGGGGTATATTTTCCCCTTATATCCGTAAGTTAAGAGGTGCTGAACAAAAGAATAACTCGCAGACATGGGATTAGTGGAAGCTCCAACCACAGCGATGGAGCGGGGATGGAAAGCGGTCTCTAATTGATCCACAGACATCGTTTTTCCAGTATCTCCTTTTCCTTTCAAGTTATCGGTTGCCAGTTATCAGCGATCAAATATTCTTTCTCTACCTCTGATCCTTGTAAACCTGACATACGACATACGACAGGTTCTTTATGCCTGGTGCGTTTCAAAACAGAATTTTCCGATGTTTTCTGGTGGAGGAAGGGGATACTTGCCATCATAGCAGGCCAGGCAGAAACTTGCATGGTCCATCCCCGTGGCCTCGACCATACCATCCAACGTAAGGCGCAGGTCTCGGAGGCAACCACCCAGCCGCCGTTAAGACTTCCAAGACACAGGGGGCGAAAGCCGCGCGGGTCGCGGGCGGCAATCACTTTATCCCGGGTCAGCATTACGATACTATAGGCGCCTTCGACCCGGCTAAGCGCCCTTGTCAGGGCCTCCTCGATCCCGCATTTTAAATAAGGGGCCATCAGGTGGATAACCACCTCACTGTCCATTGTGGACTGAAAGATAGAGCCATGGTCTTCCAGCTCAGTACGCAGGGATTGAGCATTGATGAGATTACCATTATGGGCCAGGGCGTAATACTCGTCAGCGTGATGTACCAGAAATGGCTGGGCATTGGAAAGGACGGAAGACCCTGTCGTCGAATACCTTACATGCCCGATGGCCAGATGACCGGGCAATCTGGACAGGATGTCTTCACGAAATACCTCAGAGGCCAGCCCCATTCCCTTATGTTTCCACATCTGATGGCCATCGGCCGTGGCAATACCGGCGCTTTCCTGACCCCTGTGCTGGAGGGCAAAGAGACCAAAGAAGGTAACGCGCCCCGCTTCCTCATTTCCATAAATGGCAAATACCCCGCAGGCTTCGCGCGGTTTATCTCTCTTGGAAATTTGTCCTGACATGCTCATTGACTCCTCATAAAACATCAGTCATACGTCTTACGTCTTACGTCCTTGTTTTTGACTTACGACTTATGACTTATGACTTACGACTTCTGCATGGTAATCCTGAAGTGGACAGACCTGCCACTTTTCCTCACGCATGGTCATAATTGCTTCACTTAAGGCCCTTGCCCCGGCGATCGTCGTGGTGTAGAGAATATTATAAATGAGCGCACCCCGGCGGATGTCATAGGCATCGAGAGAAGACCTCCGTCCCATGCTCGTATTTATAACTAACTGGATATCGCCGTTTTTGATATAGTCCACAACATGGGGACGGCCTTCACTGACTTTGAGTATCATCCCGGCCTTTACGCCATTGGCTTCCAAATGGGCTGCCGTACCACGGGTGGCCATGATGGCAAAACCCATGTTTTGGAAGGTGCGGGCCACGGGAATAATCTTGTCCTTATGGATATCGTGCACACTGATAAAGACACCCCCCTCGAGGGGCAACTGAAAACCGGCTGCCATCTGTGATTTGGCAAAAGCCATGCCGAAGGAATGATCAATCCCCATCACCTCGCCCGTAGATTTCATTTCCGGCCCCAGGAGGATATCCACGTCGGGAAAGCGGTTGAAGGGAAAGACGGCCTCTTTCACGGAAATATATTCCGGTAAGATAGTTTCTGTAAAGCCCAATTCCTTTAAGGAACGTCCCAGCATCACTTTTGTTGCCAGTTTGGCAAGCGGCACGCCGATCGCCTTGCTGACAAACGGAACAGTTCGGGAGGCGCGGGGATTGACTTCCAGGACATACAGCACGCCCCCTTTGCTGGCATACTGAATATTCATCAGACCGACGACTCCCAATTCCCGGGCGATCATTTTCGTCTGTTTTTCAATTGTGTCGAGGAGCCCCCGGGAAAAGGTGATCGGCGGCAGGACACAGGCGCTGTCTCCCGAATGGATACCGGCTTCCTCGATATGCTCCATGATCCCGCCGATGACGGTATTTGTGCCGTCGCTGATCGCATCTACGTCCACCTCAATGGCATCTTCGAGGAATTTATCAATCAGGATGGGATGATCAGGAGAAACGATAAGGGCCCTTTCCATGAACTGGCATAAGGTTTCCGAGTCGTATACAATTTCCATGGATCGTCCCCCGAGGACATAGGAAGGTCTGACCAGAACCGGGTAACCGATACGTTCCGCCGCACGGAACGCCTGATCAACGGTCATTGCTGTGTCATTATCGGGTTGGTCGAGGTTCAGGCGTCGGACGATATCCTGAAACCGCTGGCGGTCTTCGGCACGATCAATCGCATCGGGCGAGGTCCCCAGGATTCTAACTCCTTCCGCCTCCAGGCCCTTGGCAAGGTTGAGAGGGGTCTGGCCGCCGAACTGGACAATCACCCCGTAAGGGTCTTCCGTTTTTATTATGTGCATGACATCTTCCAGGGTCACCGGCTCAAAAAAGAGTTTATCTGACGTATCGTAGTCAGTACTGACCGTCTCCGGGTTGGAATTCACCATGATACTTTCATATCCCTCCTCCCGGAGGGCAAACGACGCATGCACACAGCAGTAGTCGAATTCGATACCCTGGCCGATACGGTTAGGTCCTCCTCCCAAGATAACCACCTTGGGTTTCGAGGAGGGCCGCGCCTCATCCTCGATCTCATAGGTAGAGTAGTAATACGGCGTATAAGCCTCGAATTCAGCGGCACAGGTATCAACAAGCTTATAAACGGGAAAAATATTCTCGTTAAAACGCCAACGGCGGATCTCTACTTCCGGGATTTTCCAGAGTTGCCCCAGGTAACGGTCGGAAAAACCCAGCCTCTTTGCTTCCCTCAGCAGTGCGCCGGAGGGTGGCGTCATTTTCAGGATATTTTCCGCCTCGACGAGTTCCCTGAGCTGAGAGAGAAACCAGGGATCAATTTGTGTCAGGCAAGCTATCTCCTCAATGTCCATGCCGTGATGAAAGGCGGCGGCAATATAGAACAGACGAAGAGAGTTCGGTGTTGTCAGTTTAGCAGTTAAAAATTCACGGGGATTACGAATAATATCCGGTAACGCCTCTGTAATACCGTACCGGCCAATCTCCAGGGACCGAACAGCTTTCTGCAGGGCTTCTTTGAATGTACGGCCGATGGCCATGGTTTCTCCCACCGATTTCATGGAGGTGGTCAATATATCTTCTGTTTCGGGAAACTTTTCAAATGTCCAGCGGGGTATCTTAACGACGCAGTAATCTATCGTTGGTTCAAAAGAGGCCATCGTTTCCCTGGTGATGTCGTTGGGAATTTCATCAAGGGTATAGCCAACAGCAAGTTTGGCGGCGATCTTGGCGATGGGAAAACCAGTTGCCTTGGAAGCGAGGGCCGAAGAGCGGGAGACACGGGGATTCATTTCGATGACAACCATCTCGCCGGTTTGGGGATGAACGGCGAACTGCACATTTGATCCCCCCGTTTCCACGCCGATTTCCCGCATGATGGCTATGGCCGCATCACGCATCCGCTGATACTCCATATCGGTCAGGGTTTGAGCAGGCGCCACCGTAATGGACTCTCCCGTATGGACACCCATGGGATCAAAATTTTCTATGGAACAGATGATCACCACATTATCAGCCCTGTCCCGCATTACCTCCAGCTCATATTCCTTCCATCCGATAACTGATTCTTCCAGCATGATCTCATGGATCATACTGGCATCCAATCCGCTTTTGGCCAGTTCCGCCAGTTCTTCTCGGTTATAGGCAACACCGCTACCCGTGCCCCCCAGGGTAAAGGAGGGGCGGATAATGATGGGAAAGCCGATAACGCCTGCAACCTCAAAGACCTCATCCATATCCCCGGCAAAGCCGCTGCAGGGTACCCTGAGCCCAATATGTTCCATCGCCTGGCGGAATTTCCCACGGTCTTCCGCCTTATGAATTACGGAGAGAGAGGCCCCGATCATTTCTACGCCGTAACGCTCCAGGACCCCGCTTTCCGCCACCGCTACGGCCGTGTTCAACCCCGTCTGGCCCCCCAGCGTGGGAAGGAGGGCATCGGGCCGTTCCTTCGCGATAATCTTCGCCACGGCCTCCGGTGTAATCGGCTCTACGTAAGTCCGGTCGGCCATTTCCGGGTCTGTCATAATCGTCGCCGGGTTAGAGTTGATCAGAACAACCTGATAACCTTCCTCCTTCAGTGCCTTACATGCCTGTGTCCCGGAGTAATCAAATTCACAGGCCTGGCTGATGATGATGGGGCCGGACCCGATAATCAATATTTTTGCCAGATCGTCTCGTTTCGGCATACCGCGATCACCCTTTTAAATCTGATCAATTTTTATGGATAAAAATCTACCCTTTAGGCTGAATCTGTGGTATAAAATTGCAAGCGTTCAGCCGTCAGCAAGGTAAAAAAAGTAACGACTTATCTATCATTGCTTTAACAATGAGATGGTGTCTTGTCTAAGCTTCTGTTTTACTGACAGCTGATTGCTGAACGCTTGTAAAGTATTTTAACACGGAAAAAGATAAAGGCAAACAGATTAATGACTCCTCGAGGAAAAACTACAGCAGACCTGAGGAAATTGCAAAACCGGCTTGAAACAGAGTTGCAGCAGGCCACGGGATTGCTTGATAGTCTGACAACCTGTGTCGCAAAGTGTGATCCCAATGGGGTAATAATTGCCTGCAACAGCGCATTCATCCAGGCTACCGGTCTTGGACGGGAAGAGGTCATTTTTAAAAAAGTATATGAGTTGCCATGGCTTACGTATTCAAAGGAGGAACAGACCCGCATTAAAGATGCCCTAACAGAGGCTCTAACCGGCAAGAGATGTTCTCTGGATGCGCTTCTTAGTGTGAAGAATAGGGGTGTGGAGCCTTTTGGGGTAAGTATAAATCCAGTTACCGATGAAATGGGACAGGTAGTTTTTCTCTCCTTTGAGGCAAAAGAACTTGCTGAACATCTTGATTCGCTACAGAGGTTGTTGCAAAAAGAGAATTATTCTGGCCGGCTGAAAATCGGTAACTTAACCGAGAAGAATCAGTTCCGAGCCGAAGTGCTTCAGGCGCGTTTACAGTCAGAGAAACTCTCCTCCCTGGGGTGTCTTGTTGCCGGTGTAGCTCATGAGATCAACAACCCTTTAACCAGCATTGTCGGTTGTTCAGAATACCTGGCGAAAGATATCCAGCTTACCGGGAAGACTAAAGAGGCGGTGGATATTATCCTGAATGAGGCCCGAAGATCAAGCCAGATTGTGAGGAATCTGCTGAGCTTTTCCCGTCAGTCCGTGCCGGAGAAGGTTGTCGCTAACCTCAACGATATTGTAAGGGCCGTTCTGGAGATAAGGAAATATGGTTTAAGAGATAAGGGGATAAAGGTGAATCTTGCATTGATGCCTGACCTACCACCGGCAAAAATGGATGTGAATCAGTTGCAGCAGGTTATTTTAAATCTCATCAATAATACTGTGGATGCCATTGAAGAATCTGGAAAGGGAAGCCAGATTGCTATACGAACGTTCGTTAAAGATACCTTAGTAATTGTCGAGGTAGAGGATGATGGTCCCGGTATCCCTAATGATACCTTTCTCAGGATCTTTGATCCATTTTTCACCACCAAGAGCCCCGGTAAAGGTACAGGTCTGGGGTTATCCATTTCCTATGGTATTATCCGGGAACATGGAGGAGAGATCGAGGTGAATACCACCGTGGGAGAGGGGGCAAAATTTTCTCTTGGCCTGCCCGTCTACAGGCCCGAGAGAGGAGTAAGGGTTAAGGCTGATAGCTGATGGGTTAAGATGAATATACTGATCGTAGATGATGAAGAGCACATTAGAAGGACGTTCCAGATGAGACTGGCCGATTGGGGGCATGAGGTCTTTGATGCCCCTGACGGTGATGCCGCTTTGAAGATACTTAAGAGTGTTGAGTGTCAGGTGGCGATTACCGATTTGAGGATGCCGGGAATCTCAGGGGAAGAACTGGTACGGCTGATACGTGAACAATTCCCGTCCACAGAGGTGGTGGTCATCACCGGATATGCGAGTGTGGAATCTGCCGTTTGTGTTATGAAATACGGTGCCCGTGATTTCTTTATCAAACCTTTAAATTTCGAACATGTTCGTATAGTCCTCGATAAGATAGAAGAACACCTCTTTTTAAGCAAAGAGAATCAAAGACTTAGAGAACAGGTCGGCACACTTAACACCCTTGTTTCCGAACGCTACAGCCTGGATGGTATCATTGGTAAAGGTAAGGCTATGCAGAATGTTTTTCGGATGATTACATCCGTTGCACCACTTGATTCTACGGTGCTTATCTCTGGTGAAACCGGTACCGGCAAGGAATTGGTGGCCCGCACCATTCACTATAACAGCCGCCGTAAGTTACGGCCTATGGTTACCGTGGATTGTGGTGTCCTTTCGGAAACCCTTCTCGAATCAGAACTATTTGGTCATGAGAAGGGGGCATTTACCGGGGCCTATAAGGCAAGGATGGGCCTTTTTGAACAGGCTGATGGGGGTACCGTTCTTCTGGATGAGGTGACAAATGCGTCTTCTTCCGTACAAAAAAAGCTCTTGCGTGTTATTCAGGAAAAGACCTTTGAACGCCTGGGAGGTGAGACAACCCGTAAGACGGATGTACGAATTATCGCCGCCACCAATCAGGATTTAAGTCAGCGGGTCAAGGATGGCTCACTTCGTACCGACCTTTACTATCGGCTTAACGTTATCCCTGTCCATCTCTCCCCCTTAAGGGAAAGGAGGGAGGACATCCCCCTTCTGGTCCGACATTTTCTTGACAAGTTTACCCACCAGATCGGCAGGGAGCCCCTCCAGATTTCACCTGAGGCGATGGAGCAGCTCATCAGTTATCCCTGGCCTGGAAATGTGCGGGAAGTAATCAATATCATGGAAAGGCTCGCCATTGTAACAGTCGGTAGTGTGATTAAGAAGGTCCCCCTTGAGGGGGAGGTGAGTCCTGAATTTTCTTCCTCTCCCTTACCCAGCCTTGGACTCTCACTTAAAGAGCAGATAGTGAACCTTGAACGTCCCTATCTTGTGCAGGCACTTAAATTGTATCGGGGAAGCATAAAGGATGTCTCAAAAAAGACCGGTCTTTCTCCTCGCACAATCTACCGGAAGATGAAACAATACGGCCTGGATAAACATGATTTTAAAAAATAGTCGGAAAAAGAATGGACAGGCAAAGCACAAATGGCCGTGGCAAAGATACGAAGGTTCTCGGTAGGATACAAACGGGGAAAAGGGGAGAAGATATAGCTGTTGACTATTTGACGAGGGCGGGATATCGGATTATTGAGCGCAACTACAGATGCCTGTTTGGAGAGATTGATATTGTGGCAAAAGATAAAGATAGTGTAGTCTTTGTAGAGGTTAAGAGCAGGAAATCGGAAGAATTCGGTGATCCGCAGCTTTCGGTCGGATTAGACAAGCAGAGAAAGATCTCCAGAATATCCTTGAATTATATAGAGGAGAAAGGCCTTCATCACTGTAATGCAAGATTCGATGTTGTGGCCGTTAAGATGTTACCTGTAGGCAACGAGGAGGTTGAACTCATTCAGAACGCCTTCGACCTGGTTCTCGACTGAGGGAACAATCATGGACCATGGACTTGCGTATTTTTCAGATTGTCTATAAGGGTAGTGAAAACGGGTTAAACTATGTTAGATTGCCCAACTTTTTCTCTGAGAGGTAGAAATGGAAGCGCTTCAGTTTCCAGCTTGTTCCAAGTGTGGTAAGCGCAATTGTCACCCTCGTGGTGCAGTGGATATTCCGGTGGACATAAAGGGTGCCCCGTCTTTCTGTCCGATGAAAATCGATACCGATGCCCTTAACAAAGCATGGGAGGAGTACCAGCAGCCCGAGGTGCTTGAATTTGCCCGACAGGCATCAATTCAGGAGTTCCAGTGTTATGAGTGGATAGGTAACAAGGTAATAACGAGGATACCGAGGCTTGAGGAGACGATACAATTAGCCCAAAAAATGGGCTATAAGAAGCTTGGCCTCGCTTTTTGTCTCGGACTTGCCAGCGAAGCGTTGACCCTCGACAAAATCTTACAGAATAAAGGATTTGAGGTTGTATCGGTGTGTTGCAAAGCGGGTGGGGTTGCTAAAGAAAAAATCGGGATTAAACCGGAGGAAAAGATAAGGGGTCCTGCAACCTATGAATCTATGTGCAATCCCATCGGGCAAGCTGAGATAATGAATAAGGAAATGGTGGACTGGGTAATATTATTGGGATTATGCGTTGGTCACGATACTCTATTTTTACAATATTGCAAGCGCCCTGTTACGGTGTTAGCAGTCAAAGATAGGGTGCTGGCACATAATCCTTTGGGTGCATTATATCTGGCATCAGCCTTTTATTACAGCCGACTCATGGCAAAAGATTGAGGACGGTTAGCAACCCATCCCCTGACCCCTTTTCTCACTTTTCCCATACACGGACCGCTCGTAAGCTCGCGGCCGGTAAGCCGCGCCGTTTAAAGAACGGTACAGTGGTTACAGATGCAGGAGTTTAGTTGTACAGAGAGGGAGGTAGGGCTATGATCAGAAAATTGTTTTTGATGGCAATTCTGGTTTTTCTTTTGACCTTTCTGAGTCTCGATGGGACTCAGGCACAGATGAAGGGAGGAAAGACGATGGAAATTAAGAGCACAGCATTTAAAGAGGGCGGAATGATACCGGCAAAGTATACCTGCGACGGGGTGGATGTATCCCCTCCGCTGGAATGGAGTAACTTCCCGAAAGAAACGAAAAGTTTTGCCCTCATCTGCGATGATCCCGATGCCCCTATGGGGACCTGGGTGCACTGGGTTATCTATGATATTCCGGCCGGTATCACGCAATTACCGGAAAATGTAGCCCCCCAGAGAGAACTGGCCTCAGGTGGAAAACAGGGTACCAATGATTTTCGCAAAATAGGTTACGGTGGCCCCTGTCCCCCGAGGGGGGAACATCGTTACTACTTCAAGCTCTATGCCCTGGATGGGGCAACCGATCTAAAACCGGGAGCGACCAAGGAGCAACTCCTGAAAGCCATGAAGGGACATATCCTTGCTGAAGCGCAACTGATGGGGAAATACAAAAGGTAAAGTACCTGATCGCCATGCAGGAACCATCGTATCTGAAGTTATACCGGGAAGGAAAGCTGCAGGGCCGTATTGATCAGACCATCGAGATAATGAGGAACTGCCGTTCGTGTCCCCGGGAATGTAAGGTAGATCGGCTGTCCGGGGAAATCGGCTATTGTCGAACCGGACGAAAGGCGAAAGTGGCAAGCTTCAATGCCCACTTTGGGGAGGAGGCTCCTCTGGTGGGAAAGTGCGGTTCCGGGACAATCTTTATCAGTTACTGTAATCTCCTCTGTTCATTTTGCCAGAATTTTGAGATCAGCCACCTGGGAGAGGGTAGGGAAGTGGATCCGGCTACCATGGCGGCCATGATGCTTGCTCTCATGAGGAGGGGTTGTCATAACATCAACTTTGTGACCCCCACCCATGTGGTACCGCAGATACTCGAAGGGTTGATCTTAGCTTGCGAACAGGGGTTGAACATCCCCCTCGTCTATAACTCCGGCGGCTACGACAGGGTTGATACCCTTGAGATCTTGGACGGTATCTTTGATATCTACATGCCTGACTTCAAGTTCTGGGATGAAAGGTGGGCGGAAAAATTCTGCCATGCGCCCGATTACAGGGAACATGCCATTGCGGCTATCAAGGAGATGCATCGTCAGGTGGGAGACCTTGTCATAGATGAATCGGGAGTAGCGGTGAGAGGTTTGTTGGTGCGTCACCTCGTCATGCCCCATGGAGTGGCAGATACCGAAGAGATCATGAAATTTCTGGCAACGGAAATATCAGCAAATACTTACGTTAATGTAATGGACCAGTACCGTCCCTGCGGCAGGACGTCAGGTGAGCTGATGATCAATCGCCGTATCACAGGGGAGGAATTCACGATGGCCATCAACCAGGCAAAACAGGCAGGTCTGAAGAGGCTGGACTCATGGGGTTAGGTCGTTTGTCAGGTTATGTATTTCATCTTTTAAAGCTTATTTGCGGTGTGCGCTCCGAAAAGATCAAAACGACAGGAATGGAAATTGGGCATGAAACCCGTTTTTCACCGATCTCTGACAAGAGAAGACAGCGCCACCCATGCCTGTACGAACCAAGCATTGCCTATCTATGCATACATTTGCCGGTAAAAGCGGTTGACAATCGGTAAGAATCTCCATATTGTGCACATATTCCTGGAACAAAACTCGTTGGCATCCTTACGTTTCACCTCTGGTGAGCGGGTAACGGTGACCAAATAGCACCGTGAGGAGTTAAAGAAGATCCCCGTTCGTAACGACCTCGCCATGACCGGTGAAATTACGATAATGGGTAAGGTTCTCCCGGTGGGAGGTATCCAGCAGAAGGTTCGCGCTGGCCTACGATGCCGGCGTCAAAGAGGTTCTTCTACCCGCTGACAATCTTAAGGAAGCCCAAGGGCTGCCGGCCTATGTATGTATTCGAGGCAGTCAAATTAACGCCGGTGGAGAGCATTGAGAAGGTGTTGGAGTTGGCGCTCATCAAAGATGCGTGACATCCGTCGGAAGACGGAAATGCTGAAGCTTAGGAATAGAAATGGTAACTGTGAAAATGGGTGCGAGGGAAATACTTGAAACAGCTGGCCATCCTAAGATTTGCACTTACTGTGGCATAAAGGAAGATGATTTTACGAAAGTATGGGGTCCGTTCTACGCCGGTAAACGAGGGAAAAGATTGGAACCTGATCACAAAGATAACAATAAAAAGGATAATAATATTGGAAACTTGTGTTGGGCTTGCAGCTTATGTAACTGTGCCAAGACCGATAAGTTGACCCATGAAGAAATGAAGGATGTTGGGGCTGTGATCAGAAGGATATGGAGAAAAAGGGCGGGCTTGGCGGATAAATAACCGACACCATGAATAGAGTTGGAAGGTAGAAACAGAAAACAAATTTAATCGAGGTATTTCAATGAGTTCTGTAAATTCATTTCCCAAAAGAATCATGAATATCATTGGCGAACAGGCTGTTAAAGAGCATCAGCAAATAAAAAAATTTGAAGCTCAACTTGCTGAGGCAAGGAAAAGACATCAGTTCGTATCCGAGCTTAATGCCTATCTAAAAAAAGACTGGCCTCAGCACATACTCGCCCTGTTGAACAAGGAGCCTCAAACAACCAAGGCAATGGATTTAGACAATTTGGCGCTGACAGAAGCATTGACTTCATTGCGAAGTATGGCCATGGAGAAGGTTGCAGTCCTGCAGCGTCGTTTCCCAGCTTTCTTGGATGATGCCTGCAAGGCTGCCAATCTTCCCTTGGATCGAGAGAGTCGGGACCCGCAATATACCTTTGCTAAGGGTTTTTTCACCTTGGTGATCGACTATCAGAAAGGGATAGCCCGCCTCTCCGATTATGAAGGCAGGCTGCACGAATTTCCGTCTGATGTTGGCGCCGTCGTGGAATATGTGCAAAGTGAATACAAAAGGGTCTTTGGTAAAACGTTTGACGGGCAGAAATTCATTAAAAAGGTCAGAAACCATTACATGGCGATCATCAAGAAAGAAGGGCTGGCGGATGGTTCTGAACTTCCCATAAGGAGGATCACCACCCGGTTGGGCAAATACGAAAAAGGGTTCCGAACGGATGAGTTCATTATTCAGCTCTCCCGGCTTGTCGCGGGAGGGCCCGCGGAAATAGATAATCGCCGGCTGGATCTCCAGCAAACAAAAGACAGTCACCAAGGCATATATCTTCATGGTTTAGCGGGCCGGGGTTATATAGGCTATATAACGTTTAAGGAGGTGAAATAGTCATGGAGCAGAGGCTCGCTTTATCGGTGATCGAATCCCTACGAAAAGGCATTCCCCCCCAGCGGGGGACGGATCTTTATTCTGTCGGATATGAGAAGTTAATCGAAGGGATCAAGCGCCATCATTTGAAAGGCGTCGAAGATAGAGGCATTATACGATTCGTAAGTGGCTCCTGGGGCGCCGGCAAAACCCACTTCTTCCGTTTGCTGAGGGACATCACCTTTGCGGAGAGATGTCTCGTCTCGAATGTCGAACTATCTGTAAATGAAGCACCTTTGAACAAATTTGAGCGGGTCTTTTACGGGATCATCCGCAATGTTATGACGCCTTCCGTCTATCAGGAAGATAATTCGACAGAATCGGCTCCTTTTGGGAGAGTTGTACGTGAATCTCTTATCTATCTGGGCACCCAGAACTCTTTGGCTGGCGGCGAACTCAATCATGAAAGTTACTCAAGAGCTGTGCAAAGACTCATGGCGGACCAAGGGATCGACATCGATTTCAAAAAGATGATCCAAAGGTATTGGGAAACCTATTTACCCGAGGCTGCCGAGGCTGCGATACAGGATCAAGTCCGTGCAGAGATATTGCAGTGGTTCAGTGGAGAGGGTGCTATTGGCGCTTACCGAAGGCGTTTTGGCGTCAATAAAACAATCAATAAGGACAACGCCAAGCTGATGCTTCAATCTCTTGCAGGTTTTGTGCGTTTGTCAGGATTCCGCGGTTTGGTCATTCTCTTCGATGAAGCTGAGCAGTCCTATTCTACCATGAGAAAATCAGCCTTGAAAGATGCTCAGAATAATCTGTTGTCCCTGATTAACAATATTGAGGCGATTCCCGGATTATTCCTCATCTATGCAACAACGCCAGAATTTTACACAAATCCAAAGTATGGCATTGTGATTTATGGCGCATTAGCCGGCCGAATCGGCAAACCAGAAGAACGAAGCCCCAGGGCTCTCAATACGATATGGAACCTCGATGCCTTGGAAACCAGTATTGATGAGTATGGCACTGCGGCAAAGAAGATCAGAGCCGTTTATCTCAAGGCCTATCCGGAAGACGCGGATAAGATACCGGATGACAACGAAGTGGAGAAGTTTGTTAATGATCTTTTTGATGAGCATCCGTCATTGAGCGCTGTCCGTTTCTGGAGGGTTCTTGTTACTGTGCTTGTCGCTCATTTTGACGATAGGCTGGAAGGGGAAGTTCGCTCTACAAAAGAACTTTATGATGACGTTATGGATAAACTTCGCGAGGCTGATTGATGGATCCTTCTCAGGCGCAGCGGGTAGTCGAAGATTTACGGATAGGCATTCCTCCTGAGGGGTATGTTTTTCACTTTACCGTCGGGAGGAAGGCCGAGGTTGAGATATTAGACAACCGACTTAAAAAAAGCCATAAAGGCGCACTGCTGCTGAAAGCCAATTATGGTTCCGGTAAGACGCACCTTTTGCGATTCCTGAAGGAGCGGGCATTAGAAGAGGGATACATCGTTAGTTTAGTGGCGTTAGATGCGAAGTCCGCCGTTCGCTTCAATCGCATGGATCAAATATTGGGGGCGATCTGGCGTGGTCTTGAGATTCCGAACAATAATGGCAGCAAAGGTATCCGTCCATTTTTTAATGAAATATGCACTAAGATTGAATCCAGCAAGTCAAGAAGAAAATCTTGTTTCTGGTGCGATCTTACGCATGAATGGCGTTGGGATTTTTCCGATGTTCTTGAAGCGCCCTCCATCTTTATTGGGCTCCGCGCATGGTCAACCGGCATGAAAGCGATTCAAGATATAGTGGAAGCATGGTTTTTTGAACCATGGGTTTATAAAACCCAGAGAAGCAAGCTTTATTATCAGTTAATCGGCCAACTTAAGAATCACTTCCGGGACCCTCGCTACGAATGGCAGTTCTATAACGACGGTATTTTCGATTTTCAGATACAAGCATATGCTCAAAGCTGGTCTGCCTTAAGAGATATTCACAAGTTGGCAATAGAGGCCTGTTACAGAGGTTTTATCATTCTGTTTGACGAATTCGAAGATGTGATTCACAACTTGAGAAACATCAAACATCAGCAAGCCGCCTTTTGGAATCTATTCGAGTTTTATGGGGGCAAGAAATTCGACGGCATGACCTATTTTGCAGTAACCCCGAATTTTGCGAAAAAATGCAAGACTCTGCTTCTCCAGAAGGGATACTGGGACTATGATTACAGCTTGTTCGATAAACTTCCTACTTTTGAAATGAGTCCTCTCACCGCCGAAGAGCTTCAGGAATTGGCGATCAAGATTATGGAGGTTCACGGTATCGCCTACGGATGGGAACCGGATTTAATCATGAAAATGTCTGAGTTGAAGGCTCTCGTGGCAAAGACGGCTTCAGTGCAGGTGCAGGACAGGGCGCGTCAAACCATCAAAGAAATCGTTAAACACTTGGATAGACTTATCGAGGATATTGAATGAGTAGTAGCGGGCTTTTGGACCGGTCGGTGGCTAGCGCCTTTTATGGGCAGTTTCCCACCTTGCACCCGGTTCAGGAAGCAGCCATCGAACCTATCCTTCAAGGCAAAAATATAGTCCTGTCATCAGGAACAGGCTCCGGAAAAACGGAAGCGGTGCTTGCGCCCCTGATCAATCGTTATCGACGGGAAGCATTGGGGAAGGATGCGCTGACAATTCTTTATATCGCTCCCACAAAAGCATTAGTGAACGACCTATTAAAGAGAATTTATTTGCCACTGCAGAAAATCAATTTGAAACTTGGTTTGCGCCATGGCGATCATGACGATTTGGCGGGGAGCGGCACCCCTCACGTACTCATCACCACCCCTGAATCCCTGGAGGTTCTACTTATAAGAAAAGAAAAACGTCTATTTGACGTAAAAGCGATCATCATCGATGAAGTACACTTGTTATACAATACGCAACGGGGGCTTCATCTCTCCGTCCTACTCAAACGGCTTAGTCACTTTACGGAGAGAAAGATTCAATGGGTGGCGTTATCTGCGACAGTCGGCGTTCTCTCCAATGTACGAGACTTTCTTTTTGGTGCTGATGAAGAAGCCGTCTTCCTTCAATATCCGGCGGAACGAACCATTGATGCTAATATTAGGCAGATAAGTGATGAAGAATCTTTTTTGAGACTCATAAAACGGTTGGTGGAAGGAGATGGTGGTGTAAAGTTACTCGTTTTTGCAAATTCACGACGTATCTGTGAGAAATTGATGGGCATCCTGACTCTGGACAAGTCGCTCGAACACAACGTATTTGCCCACTATTCCTCTTTGTCTCCGGAACTAAGAATTGAAACAGAAAAGAAATTTGCTTCGGCCAGTACCGCAATATGTGTTGCAACCAGCACATTGGAATTAGGCATCGACATTGGAGATATAGACGCCGTCATATTATGGGGTCCACCGGCAAACACTGAATCATTCCTGCAAAGAATCGGACGTGGTAACCGAAGACAGAATAAAACAAACGCCGTATGTCTGATTCCTTATGATTCTGAAACGCCGATATGCGATGTCCTGCGTTTTTTAGCCCTCGTCGATGCAGCTCAAAAAGGCGAATTGCCCATCCTTGACCCTTATGACTTATATGGGGCAGCCAGTCAGCAATGCTTGAGCATGATCGCTTCAGAAAATGGCCGTTATATGCGTATCGCCGATCTATGCCGGATCTTTGACCATAAGCATCATCTATCGCGTGCCACCATAGAAGACATTCTCGCCGAGTTGGCCGACAATGGCTATCTCCAGAGGCATGGTTTTAAGAACCAATACGGGGCCGATCAGAAACTCTATGAACTCGTTGATTACCGGATGATTTACGGAAATTTCGGTGCAAATTCTCAAAGTGTGGACGTTTATCAGGAATCCAAAAAACTTGGCAATGTTCCATCAATCAATTTACTGCGCTTAAAATCGGGTATGCATGTGAGGTTTGGTGGAAAGGCATGGTTAGTTCGAAGGGCATCCGCCGAAGGATTTATACTTGATCCAATCAAGGCTCGCTTACGAGTTGAGGCAGTTGATTTTGTTTATCCTGGCGGTGGCATTGGCTTTGATGGTTTTCTATGTAATCGTATGTGGAAAATCATTCACTCAAATCGTATCATTAGAACATTAATGACGGATGCACTGTATCATGATTTTCGTATCTTCAGGGAAAATCTGACCCGTATGTGCGGACCTGATCAAATCCCATATATTGAGCAGGGGAATGGGTATCGTTATTTGACCTTCGGGGGATACCTGATAAATAAGGCTTTATGCTTGATGACAAATCAATGGGATTTTAAAGCCGACGACGTTTCCTTAAGATGTGCTTCGCCGATTGTTTGGAGCGCGATTCCTAGTGAACCAAAGGATTATGAAACAGTTTTCCATAGTCTTTTTGAGATGTCAGGTAACCAGTCTCTTTACCAGACGCTGCTACCTCCTGCGTTGCAACTTCAAGAGTATTTACAGAGTTGGCTGAAGGACAAAACGATTAGGAAGGTGCTACAACGATTGCAGAAGTCGGAAGCTGTAAGAGTTGATCCGGAACTTCTCGGGTCCATTATTGCCGACGATTTGTGAGAAGTGATAATAAAAGTCTGCAACCATCCATGATCGAAGGCGCTACCGGTAAGCCCGTTCTCCCGGTCGGGACTGAAGCGCCTCCAGAAGATGATGAAGATGAAGGAGCAACAGAGGATTAGGTTTCATGGGAATTGTTCCAGTATATGATCACATGGATATCAATAAACACCGATTTTCGCGGAGCTATAACCGTCATTTGAGGACAAGATTTTGATGCCT
>JASEGZ010000021.1 GCA_030018935.1 Syntrophales bacterium | reverse complement strand
GTCAGGAATATTCGGAAGCATGCCGAGAGACCTTTCAATCTGATGAAAAACAGGGGCTATGGGGCAGGGAAACTCAATAATGTTCCTCCCACGAAAAAAAGCCCAAAACAAACCCTGGTTCCTCCGGTCAGAAAATGCCGCGTCGGTCACGATAAAATTGTTCATCTCTCGGTTGCTTTGCAGCGTCACACACCCCCCTCATCTAACCAGTATGGCACCCATCTCTTGAAGCAACTTTTGGCTGTCTTCCATGATTTCCCCACCTGCCTTCTCTTCTTCCCTCTGAAACCATTCCAAGGATGTGTTACTTAGAGTTGACCTTCTGATAGAGTGGGGACATATTTCTCAGGAAGACAACCGCCTTTTTCAATACCTCAAGGAAGAGGTTAATCTCCGCCTCCGTACTATCCCGGCCGAAGCTTATCACGAGTGTACCCTGGGCATCGGCATATTCCCTCCCAATGGAAAGGAGTACGTGCGAGGCCCTCAGGGCTCCCGAAGCACAGGCCGATCTGGTGGAAACAGCGATATTGTCTTCATCCAGCATGAGGACAATGCTTTCCCCCTCGATGTACCTTACAGACACGGAAACGAGATTGGGCAGAGAGAGTTCCGGATGACCATTGATGATAATATCATCAATATCTTCCTTCAGTCCCTTTATCAATCTTTCCTTTAATTTTTTTGCATGTTTCACGCGTGATTCCATCTCTCGCCGGGCAATCTCGGCAGCTACACCCATCCCGATAATGCCGATCAGATTCTCCGTTCCTGCCCTCCTGTTATTTTCCTGGCCCCCTCCATCGAGCAATGGCGAAAGGTTTATGCCTTTACGGATATAGAGGCCACCCACACCTGCCGGCCCATGGAACTGATTGGCGGAAAAACTCAGTAAATCTACACCCAGCTCCTGGACATCAACCGGCACAACCCCCACCGAGGCTACTGCATCACAATGAAAGGGTATCTTCTTTTCCCTGGTAATACGTGCTATTTCCTTTATCGGCTGAATTGTGCCGACCTCGTTGTTGCTATGCATGATTGTTACCAGGATGGTTTCATCTGTAATCGCCCTTGCCACGTCATCAGGATTTACCATCCCGTATTCATCTACCGAGACTGAAGTTACCCTGTAGTTCATCTTTAACAATCTTCTCAGACTCTTTAAAACGGCATTATGTTCAATGTTGGAGGTGACTATATGTTTCCCCTTGTCTGTCCTGGCAAAGGCTACCCCCTTTATGGCATGGTTGATGGATTCGGTTCCGCAGGAAGTGAAAACTATCTCTTCAGGTAATGCGCAATTAATCAGCCTGGCTACCTTTTCCCGGGCCAGCTCCAGCGCCTCCGTTGCCTGGTCACCTAACCTGTGGGAGCTGGAAGGGTTGCCATAGTTTTCCTTGATGGCCTCAATCATGGCCTCCTGAATCTCCGGCAACATGGGGTTACCCGATATATAATCCAGGTTTACTATCTTCATCACGAATTCTCCTCAGTGAACTACTGTCTCTTTTATCTCACTGCCACAATGTGTACAGAACTCTAACTCAGCCTCCATGTCTGCATCGCAGTAGGGGCACTTGCATGTAGCCCCCTCGGTGTGCTCATGCTTGTCTTCACTCCTTTGCGGAGGCCTGGCTTTACCTGCCTTCCTATCCTCATAGTCTTTTATGGCAAGTTGAAGAGCATCTGCCCCCAGATTCGAGCAATGGAGCTTGTTTTTCGGGAGACCTTCCAGAGCCTCAGCCACCGATTTGTTGGTGATCTTTTTGGCCTCCTCCATTGTCTTTCCCCTGGCCATTTCTGTAAGCATACTGGAGACGGCAATGGCCGCCGCGCAACCAAAAGTTAAAAATTTGATATCATCAATACGACCATCTTTAACCTTAATGGAAATGGTCATCATATCGCCACAGATAGGATTACCGACTTCCCCTATCCCATCCGCATCCTCCATTCTCCCGACATTTCTCGGATTTTTAAAATGATCCATGACTATCTCTGAATACATATTTATACCTCCTTCTCTCCTTCGACCTTTCAACATCACCCCTACCTTATCTATCCCCTTTTTCCCGTAGGATACAACATTTATATTATTACTCATTACTGAAGCCTGTTCCTGTCACGAAGCTTTTCCCAGACTCTGAAAGGCTTTCTCGTCTCCTACACGCTATAAAGCGTAAGATCTATTACCTCTCACTTGGAAGGAACTCCCTCCCTACAAGTTCCCGGCTGATGATGATCTTCATTATATTCGCCGTTCCATCGGCCATCTCAAAACCAATGGCGTCTCGCAGGCGTTGCTCAACGGGATGCTCCTCGCTGTAACCCACATGCCCATGAATAAGCAGGGAATCATGAATGGCATTGACAGCTACCACGGGGCAGAACCATTTACACATCGCTGATTCTTTATTGTGTTCAAGGCCCTGATCAGCCAGCCAGAGGGTTCGATAGCATAGTAACCTCGCCGCTTCAATCCAGGTGGCATGCTCCGCAATTTTGAAAGAAACGCCTTCGAACTGCACTATCGGACGATCAAAAGCTTTGCGTATTTTTGCATACTCAATTGCCTCTGTAAGAGAAGTCTGCGCAAGTCCTAAAGCCGCTATTGACAGAAAGACCCGTAAAACTTCAAATTGCCCCATTATTAAGTAAAAACCTTTGCCTTCTTCGCCGATACGATACTCTAACGGTAGGCGCACATTGTCTAAGAATAACGTACCTCGACCTATCTGATTAAAACCCATGTCCGGAATTCGAGACCTGCTTACACCGGGAAGGTCAAGGGGAAGAACGAACATGCTAATCCCCTTAGCTCCAGCCTGAGGGTTAGTCTTGATCGGGGCCACGGCGACATGTGCATCCATACCACCGCTGACACCAGTTTTTTCGCCATTGATGATATAATGATCCCCATCTCTTACAGCCTTTGTCCTTATGGCAGCTACATCCGAACCACAATCAGCCTCGGTTATCGCAAAGCAACCGGAACACTCCCCCCGAGCCATAGCGGGAAGGTATCTCTGCTGCATCTCTTCTGAACAATAGCGGGTGAGAAGTATGGAAAACAGCCCGGGCAGTACCGGGAGCATGCCGAGACCAAAATCGGCCTTCGACATTTCTTCAACAGCGATACCAACAGTGACCCAATCCGCCTCGCCACCTCCAAATTTCTGGGGAACGGCCAATCCCACCAGTCCCTGGTCAGCAACTTTCTTTATCAATTCCAGCGGGCGGTCCGTCTTTTTTGCCCGCTCCTTTGCTCCTGGAGCAAGTTCCCGCCGGGCGAAACGTTGCACAGTTTCCCGAAACATCTCCTGTTCCTCCGTAAAACCAAAGCCAGCCATCATTTTCCTCCTTGTATAATAGTGTATTGTTCCAGACATAACACGACAGGCGAGACGCCTGTCCTGCTGATGTTAACTTAACAAAAATATTTATGGGATGGAACAGCCCTGTCCCCGCTGCCCCAATATGGCCCTACCCCTTTTGAGGGGAGGGAGAGTATAAAATGAAGGCACCTGGGTGTCAATAGTATAAATTAAGATCAGGTTGTAAGTTCTCAGGAAGAAATAGTATTTTTTTATTGCGTGATATTAAAATTAGTGATAAATTGCGAAAAATTATCTTATAAAATTGGTCGGTCGATGGTAACAAAAAATAAAAATATGTTGCCTCCTGAAAAACCGAATGAGGATTTAAAAGCCCGCCGGGAATCTATGGGGTTCACCTTAAATGATTTATTCCAGATCACCAAGATAAGCCCCGTCAATATTGAAGCTATTGAAAACGGAGATTTTCTTCTACTTCCTCCACCTATCTATACGAAGGCTTTTATCAAAACGTACGCACAGATCATAGGTATTGACAGTAAGAAGATCCTTGACCATTATGAAAGCTATCTTGAAGCATCGAAAAGCACTTATGAAAAAGAAGAGTTTCCAAAATCACCTCGAACCATCGGGACCCATTATAAGAAACTTTTTTTAATCCTATCTTTTATCATCGTGGCCGGTATTTTCATTTTTTGTATATCTTTATATTATAGAACAGGCGCAGATATTCCCCAATACCAAAGCGGTAAGGCTGTCCCCTATATACCCGAGGCAAAACCTGCCGAGGCAACCAATCCGCAAATGCAGGCCAAGGGTAAAGCTGCCGATCAAGCAAGCGCAGAGACATCTTATCATTTAAACATAGAAGCCACAGACTTAACCTGGTTAAGGATCAGGGAAGGACAAGGTTCGCCTTATGAAGTCTTATTGCAGCCAGGTGAAAAGATTGAACGTATTGCCCCATCCTTTACCATTGATGTTGGCAATGCAGGAGGCATCAACGTCGAGTTTGAGGGAACCCCCCTGGCAAGCTTAGGAGGGCCAGGCCAAGTTGTCCATTTGAGGTTGCCGTAGGCTCGGCAAAGCTGAACGCTTACTAATTTGAGGAGGTCATAAAAATATGTTCGGAAGTTTAGGTATGCCCGAGTTACTGGTTATCCTGGTGATCATTCTGATCATCTTCGGAGCGGGGAAACTGCCGGAGATCGGTGGCGCCATTGGCAAAGGCATCAAGAATTTTAAGAGAGCCACCCACGAACCGGACGAAACAAACGTCACACCAGAGGCCAGGAAAATCGAACCGAAATAATGCCGGAACCCCCCGTCGTATGTCTTACGTCGTACGTCTTCTGTCTGACTTATGACGTATGACTATTATTAAAAGGGGACATCGTCTTCAGGTAAGGGTTCCAAACTGGAAGGTGGAGAAAGAGAATCGTCTGTTGCTGTATCGGGGACCTTCGCCTGTCCTTTCGGTTCCAGCATTTGCATATTTGTGGCAATGATCTCCGTTGTAGAGCGTTTGTTGCCTTCCTTGTCTTCCCAGGACCGTGTCTGGATCCTCCCTTCAATGAAGACCATTCTCCCTTTGGAAAGGTAGTTGCTACATATCTCCGCCAGTTTTCTGAAGGTTACGATACGGTGCCATTCCGTCCGCTGCACCCTTTCACCATTCTTGTCTTTCCACTGTTCGTCCGTTGCCAGATTGAAATTGGTCACCATTGCCCCATCGGGGGTATATCTGACCACGGGATCAGCTCCCAGCCTGCCTATCAAGATCGCCTTGTTTACCATCTTCGTCCCCCTCCTTAAATTCCATGAATTTGAAGAAAAACATTACACAACTTCCATACTTTTAGCAATGTAATTATTGGTGGCACTTGATCAATTAATCTCAAATCATGCTTGACTAATCCAGAAAAAAAATATAGTCAAGTACGCTTATATTGCATCGGGACAAATGGTTTATGGAAGAGAGTGAGCTTCTGAGGAAGCGTATGGAAAAGATAGCATCCCTGAAGGCCGATGGCATCGAGCTGTATTCTAATGATGTGCAGTTCAGGGATACAACGGCATCCATCCTAAGCAGGTTTGCCAAGATGGACCATGATTCCCTTGCCAGGATCAATGAGAGATCTACCCTCGCGGGAAGGCTGATGGCCGTAAGAAACTTCGGTAAGGCGGCATTTATTGATCTCCAGGACAGAAAGGGCAGGATTCAGGGCTATATCAATAAGAACACCCTCGGTGAGAATGCCTTCTCTCTCTTTAAACGACTCGACATTGGAGATATCATTTTCATCGCGGGAAAGGTTTTCAAGACAAAGACCGGCGAATTAACGATAGAAGTGGATGAACTTCGCCTCTTATCAAAGGCCATCAGACCCCTGCCGGAGAAATGGCATGGCCTCACAGATGTCGAAACAAGATACCGGCAGAGACATCTCGACCTGATTGTCAACCCTAAGGTAAAAGAGGTATTTTACAGGCGGAGCTGTATCATTCAGCTCCTCCGCCAATTTATGGAGGAACGGGACTTTCTCGAGGTGGAAACTCCCATGATGCAGCCGAAGGCCGGCGGTGCAGTGGCGCGTCCCTTTAAAACCCACCATAATGCCCTCGGGATGGACTTTTACCTGAGGATAGCTCCGGAGTTGTACCTGAAACGTTTGATTACGGGAGGCCTGGAGAGGGTCTACGAAATAAACAGAAATTTCCGAAACGAAGGAATCTCTACCTTTCATAATCCCGAATTTACCATGATGGAGTTCTATCAGGCCTATGCAACCTACGAAGACCTAATGGTCATGACCGAGGAAATGCTTACCTTCATCGCCCGGGAAATCTTTGGTTCCCTGAATTTTCAATACCAGGGCACAGAGATTGATCTGACACCACCCTGGCCGCGTATATCCGTCAGGGAAGCGATTATCCGATACGGTAAGATCGCCCCTGACATCCTTGAAGACCCCCATAAAGCCGTTGCCTGTGCCAGGGAACTGGGATTACCCATCAGAGACGGCGAACCCCTGGGGAAGGTAATGATGGCTATATTCGATGAAACGGTGGAAGAAAAGCTCATTCAACCCCATTTCGTCACGCATTATCCCGTTGAGGTCTCACCCCTGGCGAAGAGAAGCGCTGAGGAACCTGCATTTACCGATCGCTTTGAACTCTTCATTTATGGAAAAGAAATCGCCAATGCCTTCTCTGAGTTGAACGATCCCGTGGACCAGCGGGAACGGTTTCTGATGCAGTTTAAGGAAAGAGAGGCTGGAGATGAAGAGGCCCACGAAATGGACGAGGACTATATCAAAGTCCTTGAATACGGAATGCCTCCCACAGCAGGGGAAGGAATCGGTATTGATAGGCTGGTCATGTTCTTTACGGACTGTCCCTCCATCAGGGATGTTATCCTCTTCCCCCATATGAGGATGAAAGAAGCGTAGCTACTCGGCCGGATTTTTACGTCATGTCTTTTGAATTTTTTATCAGTCTCCGATACTTGAGGGCCAGGCGGAAGCAGGTTTTTGTTTCCATCATCACCTTCATTTCCATGGTCGGGATTTTCCTTGGTGTCGCCGCACTGATCATCGTTCTTGCCGTGATGAACGGTTTTGAAACCGATCTCAGGGATAAGATTCTGGGAATCAATTCCCATATTGTCCTGATGGAATACAGCGGGAAGATGAGGAATTATCGAAAGATCATGAAAGATTGTGCCAGTGTGGATGGTGTCATTGCCACAACACCTTTCATATACAGCCAGGCAATGTTAAAGAACGGGGGAAATGTCAGCGGCGTGGTCCTGAAAGGAATGGCGACGGAGGAGGGCGCCCTTAAGGTCATCAATCTGGGAAAAATGAAGGAAGGAAGTATTGACTACCTTTCGGAAAAACATCGAGGCAAACTCAGACTTGAGGGGGACCTGGCCAATCTTCCCGGCATTGTCATCGGAAAAGAACTGGCAAAAAATTTAGGGCTATCCCTCTTTGATGTGGTCAACTTGTTATCCCCCATGGGGGTTCCTACCCCGCTGGGGATGGTACCACGCATGAAGAAGTTTCTCGTGGTTGGCGTGTTTGATTCCGGATTCTATGAATATGACTCCACATTGGCCTGTCTATTCCTCAAAGATTGCCAGGAATTCCTGAACATGGACGATACGGTTACCGGTATTGAGATCAGGGTCAACGACATCTATAGGGCCGATGTCATTGCAAAGGCAATAGAAAAGAAACTCGGATACCCTTACCTGGCCAGGAATTGGATGGAGATGAATAAAAATCTCTTCTCCGCGCTGAAGCTTGAAAAGCGGGTCATGTTTATCATCCTCAGTCTTATCGTTCTGGTTGCAGCCTTTAATATCATAAGTATCCTGATCATGGTGGTAATGGAAAAAAACAGGGATATCGCTATTCTAAAATCCATGGGAGCTACAGCAAAAAGTATCATGAAAATATTTATCCTCCAGGGACTGACAATCGGTACCATCGGCACTTTCCTGGGTTGTATCGGGGGACTCTCCGTTGCCTTGAATATAGAAAAGTTGTCTCGCTTCATCGAAAATTTATTCAAGTTCAAGATACTGCCGTCAGATGTTTATTACTTAAGCGAACTCCCCTCCCGGGTCAACTACGGCGATGTTTCCATTATTGTCATAGGGACAATACTGATATGTTTCCTGTCAACGATCTACCCCTCCTGGAGGGCCTCCAGACTGGACCCGGCTGAGGCTCTTAGATACGAATGAGTAAGCGGTAAACATAAAACAGCAGGAAAGCTAAAAACTCGCTCAAGGTGATGATAAAACTGAAAAACATCAGCAAAACCTTTTTCAAGGATGGCAATAAGATCGAGGTCTTAAAAGGATTGAATCTCGATATTGCCCGGGGGGAGTCCATAGCTATCTGGGGTGTTTCCGGCGCCGGGAAAAGTACCCTCCTCCATATCCTCGGGACCCTCGATCGTCCCACCTCCGGCACCCTGCTCTACGATAATGTGGATGTCTTTACCTGGCAGGAGAAAGAACTGGCAGTATTCCGAAACAGAAAAATCGGCTTTGTGTTTCAATTTCACAACCTTCTCCCGGAGTTCAACAGCCTGGAAAATACGATGATGCCTGCCTTGATCAACGGTTTATCAAAACGGAAGGCAAGGAAGAAGGCAGAAGGGATCTTGAATGAATTGGGCATGGGTGATAGGATGACCCATCGTCCTGGAGAACTCTCCGGAGGGGAACAACAGCGGGTCGCCATATCCAGGGCACTCATCATGGAACCGGAGATACTCTTAGCCGATGAACCCATAGGAAACCTTGACACGGAAACGGGAAAGAAGATAGAAGACATACTAATGGAACTCAACAGAACCCAAAATATTACTTTAGTCGTGGTAACCCACAATAAATCACTGGCAGACCTGATGTCTCGAAGCATTGGCCTGCGGGATGGAAAGATTGTTACCAGTGAATAAAAAAGTTTTTATCTCCAGGCATGTTCTGTTCTTACTGACTTTGTTTCTATTTTCCATCTCCCAGAAGGTCTTCGCAGAAGATGTCAAAAAAATCGCCCTCTTTCCCTTTGATATATACAGTAAGGCCAACGCCACCAATCTCAGGAAAGCAATTCATGCAGGGATCGCCGCGGAACTGCAGAAATTAAAATTCATTCAACTTATCGAATCGGAAATCATCTTAAAGACCATTGAGGGAAAACGCATCAACGAAAAACTGGCCATCACTGTAGGGAAAGATACAGGGGCAACATTTGTCATTATGGGGTCTCTCTCCGAGTTCGGAGAGATGATCAGCGTGGATGCAAGGATCATAGATATCAGGCAGGAAAAAGCCCTCTCCCCTATCTTTGTCCAGGGTAAGGGATTGGCTAACATCGGTCATATTGCAACACAACTGAAAACAGAGATTATGATCAGAATAGCGGCAGAGCAAAGGATAGCCCGTATCGAGTTCAAAGGTAACCGAAAGATCGAGGCCAGTGCCATAAGCCAGGTTCTGAAGAGTGCAAAGGGCAATTTCTTCTCGGAGGCCGATCTCTCTTCTGATATCAAGGCTATTTACAGGATGGGTTATTTTCAAGATGTGACCGCCGATGTTATCGCCACGCCGGAGGGAAAGGTCATCACCTTTATCCTGGAGGAAAAAGCCCTCATTACAGAGGTTAAAATCAAGGGGAATAAGGCCATCGGCAGGGAGGAAATAGAGGCCGTATTGACCACTAAGGCCAGGCAAAGCCTGAACCCGGAGAAGATCAAGGCCGACGCAGAAAAAATCAAGGCCCTCTATGACAATAAGGGGTATTACAATGCTGAGGTTCGCGATGTTATCGAAAGGGGAGATGACCGGGCGGTCCGTGTCATCTTCAATGTCACCGAAAACAAAAGGCTTTATATAAAAAGGATCACCATCGAGGGAAATCAGGCTTACACCGATAAAGAACTGAGAAAGATGATAAAGATCTCCGAGTGGAGTATCTTCCGTTTTCTTACTGATTCCGGTCTCCTTAAAAAGGAACAGCTAAAGCAAGATATCAACAAGCTGCAGGTCTTTTACCTCAACAATGGCTTTATCAACGTTCAGGTTGGAGAACCGGAGATCACCCACGACAAAAAATGGATCTATGTGAAGATACCTATCACGGAGGGTAAACGGTTCAGGGTCGGGAAGGTTGATATTACAGGCGATGAACCGAAATTGTCACGTGCTGAGCTTCTGAAAAACATGAAGATAAACAAGAGGGAATACTTTGACAGGGCTTCAATCATGAAAGATATCGAATACCTCGCACAGGTCTGTAACGATGAGGGTTATGCCTATGCCGATGTCACCCCCCGTACCATACCAGATGAGAAAGAGCAAACGGTGGATGTGATTTATCATATAACGAAAGGTAGTGAGGTCTCATTTAACAGGATAACCATCACCGGCAACACCAAGACAAGGGACAAAGTGATAAGAAGACAACTTGCCGTTGTGGAAGGGGATTTGTACAGTAGTAGCAAGTTAAAGAGAAGTTATATGGCGCTCAACCGCCTCAGATACTTTGAAGAGGTTAACTTTCAAACAGAAAAGGGACCGGACGAGACCCTGACAGACGTCAATATACATGTCAAGGAGAAACCAACAGGGTTTTTCAGCGTCGGCGCCGGATACAGCGCCGTAGACCAGGCTGTCATCACCGGTCAGATCTCCCAGCAAAATCTTTTCGGCAGGGGTCAGAGTTTAAGCCTCAAGGCCCACCTGGGTTCAAGGGTGACCAGTTATGATGTCTCTTTTATAGAGCCGTGGCTCTTTGATATCCCGCTGTGGAGTAAATTCGATCTCTGGAATTTAACCAGGGAATATGATTCCTACGATCTCGACTCCAGCGGTTTTGGGATCACCTTTGGTTACCCTCTCTGGGAATACGTTACCGGTTATATAGGCTACAGACTGTCAACTAACACCATTTCAAACCTTGATCCCTGGATATCCTTCCTTATCCAGGCACAGGAAGGCTCGAGGACCACAAGCAGCATAACCATGACCCTGCTAAGGGATACAACAGATGACTACATCTTTCCTTCAAGAGGTTCTAAAAATAGCATTTCTCTGGAACACGCCGGCACCATCCTTCAGGGGGATACGAGTTTCACAAAATATGGGGTAAACTCTACATGGTTCTTCCCCCTTTTCCGCGAGGTGGTATTTGGCATCCGGGGTCGGGGAGGATATGTACAGGGACATGAAGGAAAGGATATCCCTGTCTACGAGCGCTTCTATCTGGGGGGGATTAACTCCTTGAGAGGCTTGAGAGAAGTGGGACCGAAAGACCCTTGGACAGGCGATGTCATCGGTGGCACAACCATGTTTAATGTAAATGCAGAATTCCTCTTCCCTCTGATCAAGAGCGCCGGGATGAAAGGGGTTGTATTTTTCGATACGGGCAATGCCTGGGAAAGCGGTTACCATTTAGGTGACTTGAGAAAGACCGCCGGTGCCGGTATCCGCTGGTATTCACCTATTGGTCCCTTGAGGCTCGAATGGGGTTATGTCCTCGACAGAAAGGATAAGGAGCCACCAAGCCGGTGGGAATTCACTATAGGAATGTTTATGTAGAACAGGGGTCAGGGATCAGAGACAACTTCTGAGTACTGATAGCTGATAGCTGATAACTAACAGGAGGGGAGGTTTTTATGAAAAGATATGGTTTAGCGATTTCAGGTATATTGATGGTCCTGGTATCTGTCCTGGTCTTGCCCGGTTTCCATGCTATGGCGGGTGAAAAAATAGGATTTGTTGACATAAGAGAGGTGATGCTTAATTCAGATGCTGGAAAGAAGGCAGCGGAGGAGTTTAAAAAGCTCTTGGAAAAGGACAGAATCCTTATCCAGGAAAGAGAAACAGAGTTGAAGAAACTCAAGGACGAGGTTGAAAAACAGAGTTCAATCCTCACTGAGACCGCCAGGAAAGAAAAAGAAGCGGCCTACCAGAAAAAGTTTAGGGACTATCAACTTCTGGTCAAGGATATCAACGAAGACCTCCAGGCAAAAGATCGGGAACTTGCCAATAAAATGGTTCCTGAAATACTCAAGTTATTGGCCGCTATCGGAGAGAAGGAAAAGTACACTTTGATCCTTGACATAGGCACCATACAGGTCCCCTACTTCGCCAAGGAAAACGACATAACAAAACAGGTTATCGAAGAATTCAACAAAACCCATAAACCACAAAAGTAGGGGCACGGTGCACCGTACCCCTACACAGGGCAATTCTGAATTCTGACTTCTGAATACCTGAGGAGGGGAAATTTACCGGTGAGAAAGACGCTAAACGAGATGGCGGAACTTTTAAACGGGAAAGTTGTGGGTAACGGTTTTGTCGTCATTGAGCGTATCCAGGGGATTGATGAAGCCGGAGAGGGGGATCTGACGTTTATCGCAAATCCCCAATATCGCAAAAAACTCGAAACAACCAATGCCTCTGCCATCCTGGTCTCACCGGGGACAGAAAGTACAGGCAAGAACCTCCTCATCGTTCCCGACCCGTATGCCGCCCTCGGCCAGGCCTTAGCCCTCTTCTATCCCGAGGAGACTGAACCTGCCGGGGTCAGCAAAAACGCTTTTATTGAAGGAGGAGCCGTTGTCTCCAAGGAGGCCACGATCTACCCGGGTGTCTATGTAGGGGCAGGAGCGAGGATTGAACGGGGAGTCGTCCTCTACCCCAGTGTCTTCGTGGGCCGTGATGCTGTCATTGACGAGGACTCCGTTCTCTATTCAAACGTTACGGTTTATCGGAGATGTGTTATTGGAAAGCGGGTCATTCTCCATGCCGGTGTGGTCGTGGGGGCTGACGGGTTCGGTTTTGCCAGGCCGGGAGAGGAAAACCTGAAAATTCCTCAGGTGGGCATTGTTCAGATAGATGATGACGTCGAGGTGGGAGCCAACACCACGATAGATCGTGGAACACTCAGCAAGACATGGATCCAGAGGGGTGTAAAGATTGACAATCTGGTGCAGATTGGACATAATGTGGTTATCGGTGAAAATTCTGTAATTGTGGCCCAGGTTGGTATCGCAGGAAGCGCCAGACTTGGTAAAAGTTGCATCATCGGTGGTCAGGCAGGGCTGGGCGGTCATATCAGTATCGGAGATCATGTTGTGGTGGTAGGGCAGTCAGGGGTCCACGAAGATGTTCTCCCGGGGCAGGTTGTCTCCGGCACGCCACATGTACCTCACCGGACCTGGTTGAAGGCTCAAGCCTGTATTCCCCGGCTTCCGGAAATGCGGAAGACTATTATCTCACTCGCGGAGCGAATGGAAAAACTGGAGGAGAGGATAAAAGATAAATGAACATTCATCCCACGGCGATCGTATCTCCCCATGCCCACTTCGAAGAAGGGGTTGAAGTCGGTCCCTATACGATCATCGGCGCGGATGTCCATATCGGGAAAAACACCATCATCGGACCTCACGTGGTGGTGGAAGATCATACCGATATCGGAGAGGAATGCCGCATCTTCCAGTTCTCTTCCCTGGGCGGCGCTCCCCAGGACTTAAAATTCAAGGGAGAAAAAACACGTCTCATCATAGGAAACCACAATACGATCAGGGAATTTGTCACCATCAACCGGGCCACCTCTGCCGACATCGGGGTGACAATCATCGGGGATCATAACCTTTTGATGGCTTACTGCCACGTCGCCCATAACTGTAAATTGGGGAATCATATCGTCATGGCCAATGCCGCCACTCTCGCCGGCCATATCCATGTAGAAGACTTTGCCATCATCGGCGGCCTGACGGGTATCCATCAGTTCACCCGTATCGGCGCCCATTGTATTATCGGCGGCGCTTCCGCTGTTGCTAAAGACGTCCCCCCATATATCATGGCTGCCGGCAACCACGCAAAGCCCTATGGCCTCAACCTGATCGGTATGAAACGCAGAGGTTTCAAAGAAGAAACAATCAAGGCCTTGAAAGAGGCCTACCGGCTTATATTCCGTTCATCTCTTTTACTTACTGTAGCGATAGAAAGGGTCGAAAACGAGGTTGCGGACACGCCCGAGGTCCGCCATTTTATTGATTTCATACAAAAATCAGAAAGAGGAATCATAAGATAGGATAGAGAGACAAGGGGGAAGATTCAGGTATTAAGATGAGTAAGGTCAGAATTGGTGTGGTGGGAATCGGTCATCTGGGAAACTACCACCTGCAAAAGTACCAAAAATTACCGCATACCGAAATAGTTGCGGTGGCGGACACCGTGGAGGAGCGTGCCCGAAAGGCCGCCCTAGTTTACAACTGTGAGGCATATACTGATTACAGGAAACTTATCGGAACAGTAGATGCCGTCAGCATTACCGTTCCCACCGGGTACCATTACCTTATAGCAAAGGACTTTCTTGAGGCAGGGGCCGATGTCCTCTTGGAAAAACCGATCGCCACAACCCTCGGCCAAGCCGATGAACTGATAACAATTGCCGAGAAAAAAAAGACGATCTTCCAGATCGGATTTCTGGAACGGTTCAACCCGGCCGTGGTTGCCTTGAAAACGGTGCTGGGGGAGCCCCTCTTTATCGAGGCCCACCGCCTGCATCCTTTTTTCGAGCGGGGAACGGATGTGGATGTCATCCTCGACTTGATGATTCACGACCTCGACATCATCATGAATTTTGTAAAATCACCCATAAAGCATATAGATGCCGTGGGCGTTCCTGTTCTCTCGGATAAGGTGGATATTGCCAACGTCAGATTGGTCTTTTCAAGCGGATGTGTGGCCAATATCACCGCCAGCAGAATCAGTAACAAGGTCATGCAGAAGATACGTTTCTTCGGGCGGGAGGGGTATCACGCCGTGGACTACGGGAAGCGGGAACTGGTCTCCCTGGGCAGAAAAAACAGTGAGGGGGAACAGGTAAAGATCACCCCCAACCAGGTGGAGGTAAAACCCCTGGACCCCCTGGAAGAGGAAATCAGGTCTTTCCTGAAAGCGGTTACAGACAGGACGTCTCCCCCCGTCTCCGGAAGTGAGGGGAGGGTCTCCCTCGAGCTGGCCCTCCGTATCATCAAAGAGATACAGACCGCCGGGGAGCCGGTACTATGACCGTGATACCCATGGTAGATCTGCAAAGACAGTACAAAATCCTGAAAACCGAAATAGATACGGCAATCCTTGATGTCCTAAACGATGGCCGGTTTATCCTCGGGCCCAATGTCTCGGAACTGGAAAGGGAAGTCGCCGCCTACCACGGGGTTCCTTTCGCCATCGGAGTGGCCAGCGGGACAGATGCCCTGCTCCTCGCCCTTAGGGCGTGCGGCATAGGGGATGGAGATGAGGTCATCACCACCCCCTTTACCTTCATGGCCACGGCAGAGGTCATATCCCTGCTGCAAGCAAGGCCTGTCTTTGTGGATATCCGCCCTGATACATTTAATATTGATCCCGGAAAAATCGAGGAAAAGATCACCGGAAAAACGAAGGCCATCATCCCTGTACACCTTTTCGGCCACCCAGCGGATATGGAGCCCCTTGTCGCCCTCTGTCGGAAGTACCACCTCAAAATCATCGAGGACTGCGCCCAGGCGTTCGGCGCTTTATATCATGGGAAACCGGTGGGCGCTTTTGGTGACTGCGGCTGTTTCAGTTTCTTCCCCAGCAAGAATTTGGCCGCCTACGGCGACGGCGGAATGGTCATCGCCCAGGATGAAGAAACGGCACACAACCTCAAACTCCTCCGGAATCACGGTAGTGAGGTCAAATACTACCATAAAGCCCCCGGCTATAACAGCCGTCTCGACGAGATACAAGCCGCCGTGGTTCGGGTTAAGCTGAGGAGACTAACTGCCTTTAACGAAGCGCGCCGATCGAATGCGGAGAGATACAGGAAATCCATCAAAAGGGATGATGTTATCCTGCCCATGGAAAGAGAGGGATGCAGGCATGTATATCACCAGTTTACCATCCGCTCGAAAAAAAGGGACCTCATCATGAAAGCCCTGGCAGACAACGATATCTCTTCCGCCGTCTATTATCCCCTTCCCTTACACCGCCAGGAGGCCTTTGCCCGCTGGAAAACCGCTGACGAGAAGTTATTGAACAGTGAACAATGTGCGGCAGAAGTTCTTTCCCTTCCCATGTTTCCCGAACTGAGGGAAGAAGAAATCCTCCACATCAGCGACGTGATCAATCATGCATCCTGAAACAACCACCCGGAGAATCATGATTGTGGCGGGGGAGGCATCGGGGGATCTGCACGGCGCCAACCTGGTAAAGGCGATGTCCCGCATTGATCCTGCCCTTTGTTTTTACGGAATTGGAGGGAAAAGACTTAAGGAAGCGGGAGTCGAACTGATGGCTGACTCCGCCGAGATGGCCGTTGTCGGGCTGACCGAGGTCATTTTTAAACTGAGGTTCATTTTGAAGATAATGGGCCAAATAAAGGAATCCCTCAAGAAGACAAATCCCGATCTCGTCATCCTCGTTGACTATCCCGACTTTAACCTCTCCCTCGCAAAAGCGGCAAAAAAATATGGGCTCCGGGTATTTTACTATATCAGCCCTCAGGTATGGGCTTGGAGGAAGGGAAGGATCGGCAAGATCCGCAAAGTCGTGGATAAAATGGTCGTCATTCTTCCCTTTGAAGCCCGCCTCTACGAGGAAGCCAGTGTTGACGTGACATTTGTCGGTCATCCCCTCCTCGACGTGGTAAAGACAAAATATTCACGCGAGGAGACACGAAGGAAATTTAGCCTTCAGGAGGGAGAGACGACGGTAGGGATTCTCCCGGGAAGCAGGCCTTCCGAGGTGGTCAAACTCCTGCCCGAAATGCTCAAGGCAGCGGAGATTCTTCAGGAGAAACTCGCCTCCGTCCAATTTATCCTGCCCGTTGCCGACACGCTTGAAATGGGTTTTGTCTCCCGTATTACCCGGCGGTACCCGGTGGAAGTCAGGTTAATTCGTCATGATACCTACGAGGCCATCAGCAGTGCGGATATTGTCATGGTGGCTTCGGGAACGGCCACTCTTGAAACGGCGCTCCTGGGAACGCCGATGGTCATCGTCTACAAGGTCTCCGCCTTCACCTATTATATGGGAAAGATATTTGTCAGGGTGGACAACATCGGGCTTGTCAACATTATTGCGGGAAAAACCATCGTTCCAGAGTTGATCCAGGAAGAGGCATCTCCGGAACGCATAGCCGCCGAAATCATGGACATCCTCACGGACAGGACACGAATGAACAATATCAAAGAAGAGCTCTCGAAGATCAGGGAAAAATTGGGAAGTCCCGGCGCCGCCGAAAGGGCCGCCCGGCTGGCATACGAAATGATAGAGGAAAAGTAATTATTCAGGAACCAGAATTCAGAAGCCAGAATGAAAGTGAAAAGGAACCCTGCTAAGGATTTTCAATATCTGATTGGAAAAGTCGGTAAGTTGCTTCAGGCATACACTGCTTCTATTCTGGATTCTGGCTCCTGACTTCTGACTCCTGAGCAGTTGCGAAGGTAATGGGTAATGGGAATATATAAACGTCTCTTAAGTTTTGCGAAACCTCATATAGGGAGGTTCATCGCTGCCATGTTTTGCATGCTCATGGTCGGCGCCCTGACCTCCTCCCTTGCCTTTCTCGTCAAACCGGCGCTGGATGATATCTTCTTGAAGAAAAACGCCGGGGCGCTGAAGTGGATTCCCCTTGCCATTATAGGCATATATCTGTTGAAAGGGGCATGCACTTACGGACAAACGGTTTTAATGAATTATATCGGCCAGCGCATCGTGGCGGACTTGAGAAACAAAGTATACGGGCAAATACAGATGCAGCCCCTTTCTTTCTTTACCAAAAATCCCACCGGTGTACTCATGTCGCGGATCACCAATGATGTCGGTTATATCCAGGGGGCGGTCTCCGAGGCGGTGACCAGCCTCCTGAAAGACTCCTTCACCCTGGTCTGTCTTATATTCGTCGTTTTTTACCGGGACTGGCAGCTCGCCATCATCTCCCTGGTCATCTTTCCCCTGACCATCTACCCCATCGCCAAGTTTGGGAAAAAGATGAGAAAACTGGCCACCCGCACCCAGGTAACGATCGGAAGTCTCACCACCCTCCTCCAGGAAACGATATCGGGCATGCGCATCGTCAAGGCCTTTGTCCGGGAAGACTATGAGAATAAAAGGTTTGCCGGGGAAAATGAGAACCTCTTTAAGCTTGCTCTAAAGTCTGTATCTATCGGCGCCATATCCAGTCCCTTCATGGAATTCTTAGGGGGTGTGGGAATTGCCGCTATCATATTTTACGGAGGCTACCAGGTGATCAGTGGTAACTCCACACCGGGCACATTCTTCTCTTTTCTTTCCGCTCTCATTATGCTCTACGAACCGATCAAAAGGCTGACCAATGTCAACAATACCATCCAGCAGGGGATTGCTGGCGCCCAACGGGTTTTCAGCATTATTGATACGACTCCCGAGATCAGGAACAAAGCCGATGCCTCCCCCCTGCCAAATGTTTCCCGGCACATCATTATCGAGGATGTCACCTTCTGTTACGAAGAGACACCGGTCTTGAAAAATATCAATCTTACGATCAATGCCGGTGAGGTTATTGCCTTTGTCGGTATGAGCGGCGGGGGAAAGACCACCCTCGTAAATCTTGTCCCCCGTTTTTACGACGTGACAACGGGAAGGATTATGATAGACGGCCATGATATCCGTGATGTTACCATAGAATCCCTCCGAGGCCAGATCGGCATCGTCACCCAGCAGACGATCCTCTTCAATGACACGGTGAGAAACAACATCGCCTATGGGGACCTCGAAAAAACCGAAGAAGATATCATCCGGGCGGCAAAGGCGGCTAACGCCCATGACTTCATTATAAACCTGCCGCAGGGGTACGACACGGTCATCGGTGAACAGGGAGTGAAACTCTCCGGTGGAGAAAGACAGAGGATCTCCATCGCCAGGGCCCTCCTCAAGGATGCCCCTATCCTGATCCTCGATGAGGCAACGTCTTCCCTCGATACGGAAGCGGAAATCGAGGTTCAGGAGGCCCTCGATACCCTCATGAAGGGCAGAACGACACTGATCATCGCCCATCGCCTCTCAACGATTCGTCACGCCGACAGGATTATCGTCATTACGAACGGGGAAATTGTCGAAGAGGGAACCCACGAATCCCTCCTTGAAAAAAAGGGGGAATACTTCAAATTCTATAATATGCAGTTCAAAGACAACAACAGAAATGGAAAGGAGAAAGCCCCCTAAGGGGAACCTTCCATAGCAACAGGCAAAGATAGAAATGGTAAAACTAAAAAATACATGGAGAAATATATGGAATGATGACGGAAGCACGCGCAGGCTGAACCCTTTTATTCTTTTTCTCTTTTTTCTCTCCCTCCTGTACCGGCAGACAATCAAGCTGCGGGACCGTCTCTACGATACCGGGGTGTTCAAAGAGAGAAGGCTTCCCGGCAAAGTAATCAGCGTCGGAAACATCACCGTAGGCGGGACGGGGAAAACCACGATGGTAATTATGCTTACTAATATGCTGAAGAAGCATGGGTATCGCCCTGCTATTCTCTCTAGGGGATATGGTGGGAAGAAAAAAACTCCCGTGAATGTTGTCTCCAACGGCGCCCATCTCCTGATGGGGTACGTGGAAGCAGGGGATGAGCCGGTATTGTTGGCAAAATCTGTCAGGGGAGTACCGGTTCTTACCGGTCCCAAAAGAACCCTGACGGGAAGATTCGCCAGGGAAGCCCTGGGAGCTGATATCCTGATCCTCGATGACGGCTTCCAGCATCACAGTCTCTTCAGAGATATAGACATCGTGCTCCTGGACGCGGCAAGGCCTTTCGGAAACGGCCGCCTCCTGCCGAGGGGACCTCTCCGTGAATCCACGGAAGCCTTAAAGAGGGCGGATATCATCGTATGGACCGGAGGCGATAATGGCCGTGAAGAGGAGTGTGGTTTCGGCAACACACCTCAATGGCCATTGCATCTTAGCTGCCCGGAATGTGATTCTGCGCCTGTTTTCCGGGGATACCACAGGCCGAAATACCTGATCCAGGCAGCCATGGGTAAGACTTATCCTCCCGAATATCTGAACGGTAAAAAGGTATGCGCCTTTGCCGGAATAGGTTCCCCGGAATCCTTCAGGAAAACGCTGGAATCTCTCGGCGGCAGGGTAGTCGCCTTTATCCCCTTTCCCGATCATCACCGCTATCACAGAAAGGACATCACCGTGATTCGTGGGACAGCCGCCGGCTCAACGGTGGAGACCATCGTCACCACAGAAAAAGATGGGATAAAACTGGCGGACTTCCCCTCCTTCCTGGAGGAGATTTTTCTCCTGCATGTAGAAATGGAAATCGTCCCTTCCGGGGAGGCATTTGAGACATTGATCTTAGAAAAACTCGAGCATGGAAAACTCCCTCTCCACTAATCAGCCAATAACGTTAAAGGTCAGAGGAGCGAAAAAAATCCCTCTTCATAATGTGGGAAAGATCCTTATCCGGGCAACGAACTGGATAGGTGACGTCGTGATGAATCTTCCTGCCATCGCCGCCGTGAGGAAGACTTTTCCCGGGGCAAAGTTATCTGTCCTAACAAGACCATGGGTAGCGGAGATATTTCGTATTTGTAACGATATTGATGAGATTATCCTGCTGGACAGTTCCGGTATACATGCGGGCATCACGGGGAAGCTGAAAATAACTAAGGAACTGAAGCATAAGAGATTCGATATGGCCATCCTCCTGCAAAACGCCATTGAAGCTGCCATCATTACCTGGCTGGCCGGTATTCCGATCAGGGCAGGATACAATTCCGACGGGAGGGGCCTCCTTCTGACCCACGCGGTGAAGAGGACGAAGGCCATCAGAAGAATGCACCAGATTGACTATTACCTCGAAATGGTCAAATCTCTGGGCTGCCAATCGGCGGGAAGGGATATCCACCTCAGGCCGGGGAAGGACTACCATCTCCTCTCGGAAAGATTACTCAATGAATATGGGATGACAGACAACCGTCCTCTCGTAGGTGTGGCGCCGGGCGCCACCTACGGACCGGCAAAGAGGTGGTTTCCCGAAAGATTTGCCGCCGTTGCCGACAGGTTGATTGATGACTTTTCCGCCGGTGTGATTCTCTTCGGAAGCCCCGGAGACAGGGAGAGCGCCGATGCCGTTACCGACAGGGCCAGACATACCCTGATCAACCTGGCGGGAAAGACCGAGCTGAAGGAGGCGATCGCCCTGATCGTCCGGTGCAACCTCTTTATCACCAACGATTCCGGCTTGATGCATGTCGCCGGGGCGCTGGCTATCCCCACCATCGCCATCTTCGGGTCAACAAACCCCGTTACCACTTCCCCCGTGGGTGACAATAGTATCGTCATCTACAGGGGTGTCCCTTGTAGCCCCTGCCTCAAGGAGAGATGCCCGACCGATTTCCGCTGCATGGAGCTGATAGGGGTTGACGATGTTTATGAGGCCGCCAGGACAGCAATGGGCAAGCAGTGGTGAGTAAGGGTGAAGTATGAAAAAAAATGCCGCCGTCTTCCTGGACAGGGACGGGACAATCGTCGAAGAGGTGGGATATCTGGACAGCCTGGAAAAATTAATACTCTTTCCCCATACATCTGAAGCCATCAGGACGATTAACGAAAGCGGGATGAAGGCTGTGGTGATCACCAATCAGTCCGGTGTGGCAAGAGGGTATTTCAAAGAGGATTTTGTCAGGACGGTGCACCGGCATATCGAGAAGACGCTCCGGGAAAAAGGAGCTGTCATTGACGGGTTTTACTACTGTCCTCATCACCCGACGGAGGGAAAGGGGGAATATTTAGCCTCCTGCAAATGCAGGAAACCGGAGCCGGGAATGCTTATCAGGGCCTCGGAAGATATGGATATTGATCTTGCCCGTTCTTACGTAGTGGGAGACATGATTAAAGATATCGTTCTGGCGGGCAGGGTCGGGGCAAAAGGGGTCCTGGTCAGAACGGGCTACGGGTCGGAAACGGAAAAGGAGATCATCTGCCAAAGGATCAAACCGGCCTATACCGCCGAAGATATACTCGATGCCGTCAAGTGGATCATAGAGGACCGCAAGAGGTGAATATTCTTATTGTTAAATTGAGCGCCATTGGTGACGTCGTCCATACCCTCCCCTCGCTTGCTGCGCTGCGCAAACTCTACCCTACTGCCGATATCACCTGGGTTATCGAAGAGGCCACATCAGACCTGATCAAGGAACACCCGTATCTGGACAGGGTAATCGTCTCTCACCGAAAGCGGTGGATCAGAGACCTTAAAAAAGGCCATATCGGTAAAACAATTAAAGATATCCGATCCTTCATCAAGGCGATAAGGGGACGGCCCTACGATCTGGTCATTGATTTTCATGGACTCCTGAAGAGCGCTGTTATTGTCCTTCTCAGTTCCGGCAGGAGAAAATTGGGTTACCACAGCATGCAGGAATTGAGTGGTCTGTTTCTCAACGAAAAAATCCCCGAGGATATGGGAAAACACGCCGTTTTTCGCTACCTCGACTTTCTCCGCTACCTGGGCGCAGATATGGGGGAACCAGAATTCCTGATCCCCATCCAAAAGGAAAACAGAGAAAGAGTGGAAGAGCTCTTAAAAACGAATCATATTGACAGAAAAGATGGTTTTGTGGTAGTAAACCCAATCGCTTTCTGGGAAACAAAGCTCTGGGAAGAAGAAAAATTTGCCCGGTTATGTGATCTGATCACGGAAGAATTGAAGGTCAGAGTCATCTTCACGGGAAGTGAGTGCGAGAAGATCCATCGCCTTCAATCCCTGATGACCCTTCCCTCTATTAATTTGGGAGGCAGGACGACCCTTCGGGATCTTGCCTATCTCTACCAGTTAGCCGCGCTTCTGGTCACGACCGACTCAGGTCCCATGCATATCGCAGCGGCAGTAGGAACACCGGTTGTTGCCCTTTTCGGGCCTACCGATCCTTCCCGGACAGGACCTTTTGGACAGGGACATACGGTGATTCAAAAAGGACTACCGTGCAGCCCGTGTTTCTTAAAGAAGTGCGCCACGAAAAAATGCATGTATGAAATCACCGCCGAAGATGTCTTTCATGAGGTGAAGGAAAAATTTTCTACCCACAGAAAGGAGAAGGTAAATTGAAGCCACGCCATTTCATCCGCCCTTTTTTTTTCTTAGTTCTCATCCTTTTCCATGGCTTAGCCTATGGAGGTGAAGAATCATCTGCTAGGCCTTCTATTAAGGACAGGTTACTGACCGAATCGGCCTTCATCACCGGTTTTGGAACGAGCGAAATTAACGAGGGTCACTATCAACCTGTTCTACTCATCTGGCATCTCGGTATAGACCTGAAAAAATATTTCCCAAAAATGAAAGACTGGAAGGGAAGTCTTTCTGGTTATCTTGAACCCCAGTTTAATCCCGTCACAGACCCCGAGACGGACTTCGAGTTTGGCATCGGTCTGGGTGTTCAGTACACACACCCCCTCACGGACAAGTTGTCCGCCTACATATCAGGGAGTGTTGGACCACATTACATTTCCGTAGTTACAAGAGATCAGGCCAATGGATTTATCTTTTCCAATGCCATCGGGGCGGGCCTGTATTTCTTCCTCACAAAAAATTCGGCCATCAATCTTGGCTACCGTCTGCGGCATATCTCGAATGCAACTCTTGCAAAACCAAACCGGGGTATTGATACCCAATTTGGCGTCATCGGTTACGCGGTATTTTTTTGATAAACGTATCTAAAGAGAGGGACCATACGAACAGGGGAAAAAGGGAGGCAAACATGGCTATCAGTAAAGAACTGCTGGATATTTTGGCATGCCCCAGATGCAAGGGGGAGATCTACCTTAATGAAACGGAAGATGGTCTGATCTGCGACCAGTGCAAGCTCTTATATGAGATCAAAGACGGTATCCCTATCATGCTGATCGAGGAGGCAAAAAATATAGAATGATAACTGTCCCGTTATCAGCGCTTGACAATACGTGCTAATTTATTAAAATAGCAACACAAAGGAATACCTAAAGATGCTAAAAAGGAGGAGTTAAGATGCCCACTTATGATTATCGGTGTGAAAAATGTCAGCATAAATTTTCATTGATACAGAGCATCTCCGAACACGACAAAACTAAAGTCAGCTGTCCTAAATGCAAAAACAAGAAGGTCAAGCAGCTTATCTCTATATTTACGGCTAAGACCAGCCGTAAAAGTTAGCGGCTGAAGCCCTCATGCCTTTTCGGGACACAGCGAAGCTCTAAAATTGGCTCCATTTCCGGGTCAAATAATGTTCAAATTCGGGGGGAGATTGTCTTTGTGGCCTAAGCATTTCAAATATATAAAGAAAAATTTTTTGTACTCCTTCGGGTTGTTTCTGCTCGTCCTCCATCTTTTTCCAACCACTGATGGAAATGCCGAGGCCCTTCGATTGACAATAATCCACACCGGCAATCTAACTGGACACATCTTTCCCTGTCCTATCTGAGGAAACAAAGAACTGGGTGGTCTCGCCCGGCGGATAATATTTATAGAAAAAATAAGAACCGATGGAGAGCCGGTTCTGGTCGTTGATGCGGGACACCTTTTTTTCGATACTGGAACAGGAGCGGACCCTAAGCAGGCTCTTACCGTAGCCTGACTGATCAGCCGTGCCTACAGGCGGATGGGAGTTGTTGCCATCAATGTGGGAGATAGAGACCTGCTCCATGGAATAGATTTCCTGCAGCAGGAAGCATCCCATGGCCTTCCTCTGATCTCGGCCAACCTGATAGACCCATCAAGTAAGGTATCGTTCTTTCCACCGTACATCATCAAAAAGGTCGGTAATATCAGGGTTGCCTTTTTCGGACTCCTTTCACCAAACCTGGAACCGGCCATGCAAAAAGCTACCGGAGGAAGGATCCTGGTGAAAGATCCCAACGACCTTGATGCCCGTCTTCAAGCCCTCAAGCAGGCACGGAATGCCCCGCAAAACCAGGACTTAAAGCGTATCACTCAAGAAATCAATGAACAGAAGGCTCAACTCCAGAAGGAGCTTCAGCGTTCCGGGGCGTCCTCTTCCGGAGGCAACCGTTTTCTCTGGACGATGGTACTTCTGGACACATCGTTTACAGAGGACAGCGAGGTTGCAGAATGGATCCGCCAGTCCGGTATAAGGGAAGACAAGGTCTCAAAATAAAAAGGCAAGAACACTTTGAGAGACTTGGTTTACCTCAAGAACTAAAAAATCAAGCCAATTTTCTTAAGATCTATCTGGTACCCCCGGGGCGATTCGAACGCCCGGCACACGGATTAGGAATCCGTTGCTCTATCCTACTGAGCTACGGGGGCAATGGTTATTCCGGTCAAAACACGCATAATCTAACACGATTATAAACGTGTGTCAACACATTCGCTACAGAGACAGTAAAAGCCCCCCTTCTTCAGACCTGATGTATCTTAATTTCTGGTAGCTCCACACATGTCAGTTTTCCACCATAAACAGCCCCCGTATCAATTCCTATCTTGTTTGTATCCACCAATGGGGCGGAAAGGGGTGTATGGCCGAAGACCACGAGCTTTCCAAAATCATAGTCAGAAGCTATAAACTCATTCCTTATCCATAAAATATCGTCTCTGTCCTGCTGTGCGAGAGGAATGCCAGGCCTCAAACCGGCATGGACAAAGATGTAATCATCTGTCTCATAGTACGGATAAAGGGTGGTGAAGAATTGCATGTGGGTCTCCGGAACGTTCCTCTTCTCACCATCCCCTCGCCCGATAAGACCGTACGACAAAATAGTACTCATCCCACCGTTGATCAGAAAGAGGTCCTTATTCATGTCGTCAAGATAGTCGAGGAACAACTGCTCATGATTTCCCATCAGACAAATGACGTCGTTAATGGTCCTCTTGATATGGAGGATCAGATCAACAACCCCCCGGACATCGGGGCCCCTGTCAATATAATCTCCCACAAAGACAAGTGTATCATCCACCGGATCGATCTCGATCAGGGTCATCATCTCCTTCAGCTTGAAGAGGCAGCCATGGATATCACCAATGGCAAATATCTTTCCCATATCTTGTTATCGTCGGGTTACCTTTGTTTGTTTGTATGGTCACCCCTCATCACCCGAACCTCCAGTCCTCAATTTTCCCCGAAAATGGCATTGACAAATTCTTTACTATCAAACCTTCTCAAATCATCCAGACCTTCACCGATACCGATATACCGTATCGGGATGTTGAATTCCCTGGCAATCCTGATGATTACCCCCCCCTTCGCCGTCCCGTCCAGTTTGGTCAGGACGATTCCTGTCACACCAATATCCTCGTTGAACATCTTCGCCTGGGTAATGGCATTCTGGCCGGTCGTGGCATCAAGGACAAGGAGGATCTCATGCGGGGCACCGGGAAGCTCCCTTCCCATGATGCGCTTCATCTTCTTCAGCTCCTCCATCAGATTAACCTTAGTGTGAAGCCTGCCTGCCGTATCAACGATGACTGTATCTATTTTGTTAGATTTTGCCATATGCAGGGCATCAAAAACAACGGCGGAAGGGTCTGAACCGGTCTTCTGTTTAACCAGGGGAACTCCCACCCTCTGGCTCCATATCTCAAGCTGCTCGATTGCCGCAGCCCTGAAAGTATCAGCCGCAGCTAACAAGACGGACCTCCCTTCCTCTTGAAAACTATACGCCATCTTTCCGACGGTGGTGGTCTTACCGGTTCCATTGACCCCCACCACCATAATGGTAAAGAGCTCATTCCGGGGGATAAGCAGGGGGGATTCGTTTTTCCTCAGGATGTCCATCATGTAATCCCTTAAGATACTTCTCAGCAGTTCCGGACTCTTAAGTTCCCTTCTCTTGACCCGCTCTTTCATTTTTTCTATCAGATCATAGGTAAAGGCCGGCCCCACATCAGCCGTTATCAGCGCCTCTTCCAGTTCTTCAAAGAGTTTCTGATCAATAACCTTTCCCCCAAAGATAATGCCATCAATGTTTTTGACAAGGATCTCCCTCGTTTTGGCGAGTCCTGTTTTCAGCTTCTCAAAAAAACTCCTCCCTTCCATGCCCATTTCCAAATCCTTCCCTTCCATTATCAGACATCAGGAATTATTCAGTTGCCCGGTATTGGCTGATGCCTGACAGCTTTCAGCGATATTGTCGCATTTTCTCTATAACCATTTTTATCAGGAGTTGTAAAGGGTAGAATTATCCTGGGGAAGGATTAGTTGAGATTTACAGAAACCACGGTGGAAATACCTTGCCTGGCCATCGTAACGCCGTACAGGTTCTCGGCGACCTCCATGGTCCTCTTGTTATGGGTAACCAGGATAATCTGGGAATTCGCAGAAAAAAGTGGTATAAGAAGTAACGATCATAGATGGTAAGACGAGACCGCCAGAGTTTATCCCGGCGATCCCCCGGGAAAAAGTGAGAGGAGATGACAGGGTGGACGAGGAAAAATGGGAAATTGTCCATACGGCGTCGGGTATGACCAATGCGTACATCATCATGGGAAGGTTAAAGACGGAAGGTATCCCCACCCGATTGAAATATGACGTAGCAGGGACAATTTATGCAGTCACGATTGATGGCCTGGGTGGAGTGGAGATTCTGGTTCCTGCCGCTTGTCTCGAGAAGGCCAGGGAGGTGCTGTCTCAATCTTACGAAGATGAAAATATGGACTGGAAAAACCCGGTAACCCCTTAGAATATCCCATCCAGAGCGGTACCGCATTGGGGGCAGTTTGATCCCTGGAGACGAATCTTTTCAATATAGAAGCCGTAGCGGTCTATGAGAAGTTCCCCACAATGGGGACATACCGTATCCTCCCCCTCATCCCCCGGCACATTGCCAACATAAACATACTTAAGTCCGCACGCCTTGCCGATGCGCGCGGCCTGGTGTATCGTCTCAACAGGCGTGAGAGGTAATGTATTCATTTTATATTGTGGATGAAAACGACTGATATGCCAAGGGGTCTCCGCCCCGATTGAATAAATGAATTCGGCAATCTGCCGGAGTTCCTCTTCGCTGTCATTTAAACCGGGGATGAGAAGGGTGGTCACCTCCACCCAGATACCCAGACTCTTCATCTTCCTTAAGCTGGTAAGAACCGGTGTCAGACGTGCCCCGCACCTTTTTTTATAAAAATCATCCTGGAAAGACTTCATATCCACATTGGCCGCATCCAGATAGGGTGCAATAACCTCCAGGGTCTCTTCGGTCATGAAACCGTTGGTCACAAAGACATTCTTTAATCCCCTTTCATGGGCAATGCGGGCAATATCATAGGCAAATTCAAAAAAAACGGTAGGCTCCGTGTAGGTGTAGGCAATAGTCCTCGATCCCGTCCTCACAGCCCTTTCCACAACATCTACAGGGGAGGTCTCCCGTCCCGCAATGTTTCCCGTCTCCCGGGGTATCTGCGAGATATCGTGGTTCTGACAGAAGGAACAACGGAAATTACACCCCACCGTGGCGATGGAAAATGATCTTGATCCCGGCCAGAGATGAAAAAGAGGTTTCTTTTCTATGGGATCAACATTCTCCGCAACGATCATCCCATAGACCAGAGTGTAAAGTATCCCTTCCCTGTTTTCCCGCACCCCGCATATACCACGCTTCGAAGGGACGATCCTGCACCTGTGACTGCAGAGATGGCATTTCACCTTGCCGTCATCCATCTTTTCATATAGCATAGCTTCTCGCATCATTCCTTCATTTCCTTTACAATTCCCCGCGCCGGATATCTACTTTCTGCCTTTATCTTAAAGGGTTTCCTGATGATATCCTGGACCGTCCTGTACATAAAGGTGACGGGAAACGACAGACCGACAAAGGCACCGAAGGGATTTTTCATTACCGGGATAGATTCTTCCATGACTCTGGCAAACTTATAGCAGCCGTAGGGCAGAAAAATAACACTTCCCCACTTGATATGGACACCACGGAGCTGATTCCTCACCATAGTAGTCAATTCAGCAATATGAAAAAAGCGGGCACTGTGATACACAGATGGGCCGAACAACTTTAACCTCCGCTGGGCACCGAGGAGAGAGTATTTGTTCAGGACGCCGAGAAAGACCCGGTCCCGTGACACCCTGATGGCCTCTGATATCGCCTTTTCGGGATCATCGGCAAACTCGAGAGAGGTAATCAAAGTTACGATATCGAATTCATTATCGGAAAAGGGGAGATCCTCGGCCTTCCCCTTATGGAAGTCTGCTCGATTGCCGAGTTTTTGCTTGGCTACTTCAAGCATAAATGGTGACGGTTCGATCCCCGTCACATCACAACCTTTTTCCCGGAAGAGGAGCAGATGCTCACCTGTACCGCAGCCCACGTCAAGAAGCCTCTCGCCGTCCCTCGGCACGGTGAGAGCAAGGATCAGTTCCTTTTCCCTCCCATCAATATAACACCCGATGGGTGTCTGAAGCCAGTCATCGTAAGACCTGGCTATCTCCTCACTAAAAATCATCTCTTCCCCCCTCTCGCCGCTCCTCATCCACCTATGGAAGACATCTCTCGCATGCATTTTTTGATGTGGTTTTCATTACAGGCCATACTGTATTGTACCGGTTTTCCGGCAATTACCCTTTTTATAAGCCCTTCTAACTCCACATCAGAACATCCGTCCTGCAGCGGACCCTTCAGGTCTACCTCTTCATCTGAAAGTAGACACGCCCGCAGATGACCATCCGCGGTGAGACGGAGCCGGTTACACGATAGACAGAACTGGCGGCTTACCGGACTTATGAAACCAATCTCTCCCACACCACCTGTAATCCTGTACATCCGTGCAGGGCCACTGAGCGGCAATCCCTGACCTCCGACCTCTGGCTCCTGATTGCCATTGACAGGTTCGAGCCGGTAAAGCCTGTTGATTCTCTCCCTAATGATATCGTTGGATAGATATCTGCCGTTATTCTCCATGCCTGCCTCACCTATCGGCATCAACTCAATGAACCTGATCTGATACGGCTTATAGAGGGTCAGTCTTGCAAAATCCAGCACTTCATCGTCATTAAATCCTTTTATGGCCACAGTATTGATCTTGATAGGCAAAAAACCGACCCTGTATACTTCATCAATACCCCGAAGAACTGCGTCCAGATCACCTCCTCTGGTAATACGGGTGTATTTGCTGGCATTCAAAGAATCGAGACTTATATTGATCCGTTTCATACCGGCATTAAAGAGCCTCTCTGCAAATGCCTCAAGGAGGATACCGTTCGTCGTCAGGCTAATGTCATCAATACCTTTTATCGTCTTCAGGGAGGCAATGAAATCTACAATGCTACGCCTGACGAGGGGCTCACCACCGGTCACCCTGACCTTGACAACCCCCATCTTCACAGCCACTCTGATGACCCTTAGTATTTCTTCATATCGGAGGATATCATCATGTCCCAACAGAGATCGCCCCTCCCTGGGGGTACAGTAAACGCAACGAAGGTTGCACCTGTCTGTGACCGATATCCTCAGGTAATTAATATCCCTATCGTATTTATCAAGCATACGCCCCGTGATACACTCCATTTGCCGGCATGGTTAACAACTCAATGGTTTAATTTTTAACACAATTCAGAAAACTTCGCAAGAAAGGGATAACACAGCCTTGACAAATCACCCTTGACACCGGTAAATTTCTCCATTAAAAATTACGGACGGTAATATGGCTACGATTGAGCACCGAGAGGGTTGCCAGTCTGTCATGTGAAGCCGTGATTGGAGGGGGAGAAGGTGTATGGAGAAGATACCTATTACAAAAGCGGGGTTTGAAAAATTAAAGAGAGAATTGGAATATCTGAAGACAGTTTCAATACCTGAAAATATAAGAGATATTGAGGAAGCCAGAGCCCACGGAGATATATCGGAAAATGCAGAATATGCGGCGGCCAAGGAAAGGCAGGCTTTCATTCAGGGCAAGGTGCAGGAGATGGAAAATAATCTTGCCCTGTCAAACATCATTGACTTAAAGGGTCTCAACAATGACAGGGTCGTCTTTGGCTCATTGGTTGTCATTGAAGATGTCGCCACAGGAAATGACATAAAATATCAACTGGTTGGTCCCCTTGAATCTGATGTTAGTGAAAATAAAATTTCTGTAACCTCTCCCATAGGAAAGGCGCTGATCGGTAAGAGCATCGGTGATAATATCAAGGTCAAAACACCGGGAGGCATCAGAGAATTTGAGGTTGTAGATATCCTACGTGAAGAAGAAAACTGATCTGCCGCCGCGCGGGCGGGTTGGTGCGGGAAGCTTTAACTGAAGGCCGGTCAAAATTACCTCTGGAGTACTCCTGCCGCATCCCGGGCAAAATAGGTGATGATGATATCCGCCCCGGCCCTTTTTATAGAGGTCAGGACCTCCATCATTGCCCTCTCCCCATCAATCCAGCCAGAAGCGGCAGCCGCTTTGATCATGGCAAACTCCCCGCTGACATTATAGGCGGCAAGGGGTAAGTCGAATTCCTCCCGCGCCCGACGGATAATATCAAGATACGGGAGGGCGGGCTTTACCATAATAATATCGGCACCCTCTTCCACGTCGAGGGTCATCTCCCGGATCGCCTCATCACTGTTGGCTGCATCCATCTGATAGGACCTTCTGTCGCCAAACTGCGGGGTACTTTCGGCGGCCTCACGGAAAGGCCCATAAAAACAGGAGGCGTATTTGGCTGAGTAGGCCATGATCGGCAGATCTTCATATCCTGCCTCATCGAGGGTCTCCCGAATAGCGCTCACCTGGCCATCCATCATGGCCGAAGGGGCAACCATATCAGCGCCTGCCCTGGCGTGAGAGATGGCGGTTTCTGCAAGGACCTCAAGGGTAGTGTCATTATCTATATCCCCCTTCTTGATCATCCCGCAATGACCATGGCTGGTGTATTCACAGAGGCAAACATCGGTAATTACCAGGATATCGGAAACCCCGTTCTTGATCTTCCTTATCGCCTGCTGAACGATCCCATCTTTAGCGAAGGCGCCCGATGCTACTTCATCCTTCTTCTCAGGAATGCCGAAAAGGAGCACCGCCGGTATACCCATCTCTTTTGTCTTCTGCACTTCCTTGACTATATGATCGCAGGACATCTGGAAATGACCGGGCATAGAAGCAATCGGCTTTTTGATTCCCCTGCCGGGGACCACAAAGAGGGGATAGACCAGATCATCCACAGACAGATTGGTTTCTCTGATCATCCTCCGGAAATTTTCATTCTTTCTCAATCGCCTTGGCCGATAACTCGGGAAATACATCGTCTCCTCCTTAAACTTTAATCTCATCATCGGTAAGATAACAAGCAGGATCGGGGGCCCATATATCACCGGTAGCCGCTTCTGCCCTGGCCCGAAAATTACCCCCACAGATTGCGAGCCAGCGGCAGGTGGCGCATCTTCCCTTCAGATGATGTTTTTTATCTTTCAGCTTCGCCATCAGTTCATTTGAGGTATCCATCCAGATCTCGCCAAAGGGACGCTGCCTTACATTACCAAAGGATAAGCCTCTCCAGAACTGATCCGCATGGACCTCACCATCCCAGCTCACACAACCGATACCGTGGCCGGAACTGTTTCCCCCATTCATCAGCAAGAGTTCCATGACCTCCGCCGCTCTGCGGGGGTCCTCCCTCAGGAGGCGCAGATAGAGATAAGGTCCGTCGGCATGGTTGTCCACGGTCAGGACCTCCCGTGGTGTTGACCGGATAAAAAGGTCACGGGTCCTGTCCATGATGAGGTCTAGGGCTGCCCGTGTTTCTTCGTGGGACAGGTCTTCCTCCATCAGCTTCGATCCGCGGCCCGCATAGACGAAATGATAGAAACATACCCGCGGGATGTCTTCCTTTTCAAGGAGATCAAAAATAGCCGGAATATCTCCTGCATTTTTCTTGTTCATCGTAAAGCGGATGCCTACCTTGATCCCCGCATCCCGGCAGATACTAATCCCCTTCATCGTCGTGTCAAAGGCCCCCTTGACCCCCCGGAACCGGTCATGGGTCTCTTTGACGCCATCGAGGCTGACCCCGACATAGGACAGACCGATCTCTCTGAATACTTCCGCTTTTTCCTTAGTAATCAAGGTGCCGTTGGTGGAGATCACGGCCCGCATCCCCTGATCCACGGCAAACCGGGCCAATTCAGGAAGATCTTCCCGCATCAGGGGTTCGCCACCGGAAAAGAGGATCACCGGGCAGCCGAAGGCAGCCAAATCGGTAATTAACTTTTTCCCCTCATCTGTTGTTAATTCATCGGCATAATGAATATTCTGTGAACTGGAGTAACAATGGATGCACTTCAGATTGCACCGTCTGGTCGTGTTCCAAACAACCACGGGTTTTTTGTCCGCCGAAAACTGGAGGAGATGAGAGGGAAGTTTTCCCGATTCCCTACCGTAGCGAAGGACATCAGCGGCCTCTACCGCTCCACAGTACAATTTTGAAATACCGATCATATATTTTTCCTGCAACCAATTTTATTCAGGATTTATATAACATGAAAAGGAGTTAAGCAACATCCGGCGCACGATCGAGAAACTGGGTCATGGCCACCTCCAGTTCCCGGTTGCAGGGAACGAGGTTGAACAACGTATGTTCGGCGGGGACGGCGGGGTGATGAACAGAGTGCGTCACCTGAAAGGGCTTCCATGTTGTAACGCCTGGCATCACCGGGAGGCCGGCTTTATGGCCGATCCGGTGGATGCCGTGGTTATGCAATAAGTCTCATTTTCGATGACCAGATGCACTCCTCTTTGTCGGAATTATCTCGATCAGCGATCTAAGCGCCTTATTGACCGCTTCGGAAGTGGGGAAGTACTTTCGCACGTCCGGCTCCACCATAACCGCACCGTCTTCAAGCTTGAAGTATTGTATCGTGTCGGTGCCGTCTTCTTTGTGAACGATGACCTTATGGCCCTCGCGGTATGCTTTGTAGTACTTGCCTCGGACCCCACCCTTCATGGTAGAAAAGTCGTATTCCGGTCTCATGTCTTCTACAGTTGTTGGCTCTTCGGTCTTAGCCTTCTTCATAGTCTCTCCTTTCACGCACTGTTGCTTTGCGGCAACTTATGATACGTATTTTACCCTGTCTCTCCGTATGAATCAAAACGAGAACCCGGTCTTTAGCGGACACACCGATGTTGACATAGCGCTCCTCCGTTTCAGAATTGTCGACATCTGGATAGGTAAGCAGAAAAGGGTCATTGAAGACCGTTTTCCCTTCATCGAAGGGCACCTTGTGTTTCATGAGGTTCTCTTTTGCCTTAACTTCATCCCATTCAAATGTCAGTTTCATCCAACCTTCCTGATTTCAGTTTCCTTATCATTTCAATGCATAACGA
>JASEGZ010000020.1 GCA_030018935.1 Syntrophales bacterium | reverse complement strand
ACCGGACAGATTGTGTGCTACAAACCGGACATATCACGTGTTACTAACAAAATTTTTTTCTATGACTTGACATAGCAGAATTTATGTTTATTATAGGTCAGAATTTCTTTCAAAGAGACAAGGTATTTTACTAAATATAAAAATCAAACAAAGAAAGGAGAGGTGATAACATGAAGATCAGGCCATTGCAGGACAGGGTGATTGTCAAACGGTTAGAGGAAGAGGAGAAGACCAAGGGGGGGATCATTATCCCCGATACGGCAAAGGAAAAACCTATTGAGGGTAAAGTTATCGCTGTGGGTAAAGGGAAAACCACAGAGGACGGTAAACTGATAAAACCTGATGTCAAAGTCGGTGACAGGGTCCTCTTCAGCAAGTACGGTGGCACGGAAGTCAAGATAGACGGTGTGGAACATCTCATCATGAGAGAGGACGATATTCTGGGGATCATAGAAAAGTAATAACTTGACGATAAGGAGGACAATTTAATGGGAGCAAAGATACTTCAATACGATGAAGAGGCAAGGAAATCAATTCTCAAGGGTGTCAATGCCCTTACCGATGCAGTTAAAGTGACCCTGGGCCCTAAGGGCAGGAATGTAATCCTGGATAAGACCTTCGGTCCACCCACAGTAACGAAGGACGGGGTGACGGTGGCCAAGGAGATAGAACTGGAAGACAAGTTTGAGAACATGGGCGCCCAGATGGTAAGGGAAGTGGCCAGTAGAACCAGTGATGTGGCCGGTGATGGCACGACAACAGCCACGCTTCTCGCCCAGGCGATATACAGGGAAGGGGCCAAGAGCGTTGCCGCGGGAAGTAACCCGATGGATATAAAGAGAGGTATTGATAAAGCCGTTGACGTGGTAGTTAAGGAACTGGTCAAGTTGAGCAAACCGACGAAGGACCAAAAGGAAATCGCCCAGGTGGGGACGATTTCCGCCAATAATGACGAGACAATCGGTGAAATTATCGCCGAGGCCATGGGAAAGGTCGGGAAAGAAGGGGTTATTACCGTGGAAGAGGCGAAGGGGCTGGAAACCGAGCTGGAGATCGTGGAAGGCATGCAGTTTGACAGGGGTTATGTCTCTCCATATTTCGTAACCAATGCGGAAAAAATGGAGGTAAACCTTGATGATTGTTACATCCTTATTAATGAGAAGAAGATCAGCGGCATGAAGGATCTCCTCCCCATTCTGGAACAGATCGCCAAAATGGGGAAACCACTCCTGATTATTGCCGAAGATATTGAGGGAGAAGCGTTGGCGACCCTCGTGGTCAACAAGCTTCGCGGTACCCTCCATGTCGCCGCCGTCAAGGCTCCCGGGTTTGGTGACAGGAGAAAGGCAATGCTGGAAGATATCGCCATCCTGACCGGTGGAAAGATGATTTCCGAGGATATGGGCGCCAAACTTGAAAATGCAAGGATAGAGGATATGGGTCGGGCCAGAAAAATTACCATTGATAAAGACAACACGACCATTATTGATGGTGCAGGTGACCGGGCTGCCCTCGAGGGCAGGGTCAAGCAGATCAGGGCCCAGATAGAGGAATCAACGTCTGATTACGACAAAGAAAAACTCCAGGAAAGACTGGCAAAGTTAGTCGGCGGCGTTGCCGTCATCAAGGTCGGTGCCGCCACGGAGACGGAGATGAAAGAGAAGAAGGCCAGGGTAGAGGATGCACTCAACGCAACCCGTGCCGCCGTGGAAGAGGGAATCGTTCCCGGTGGTGGCGTGGCCTACCTCCGTACACTACCTGCCCTTGATAAGATGAAACTGGAAGGTGATGAACAGGTGGGCGTTACGATCGTCAAGAAGGCCCTGGAAGAGCCGTTGAAAATGATCGCCACCAACGCCGGTATGGAGGGGAGCATTGTGGTGGAAAAAGTCAAGGAAAAGAAGGGCGCCTTTGGCTTCAATGCCCAGACCGATCAGTATGAAGATATGATCGAGGCTGGTGTCATTGATCCGACCAAGGTGACGAGATTCGCCCTGCAAAATGCCGCCAGTGTGGCCTCTTTGATGCTTACCACCCAGTGCATGGTTGCCGATAAACCGGAAGAGAAAGGCGCTGGAGGAATGCCCGGCATGCCTCCGGGAGGAGGATATCCCGGTATGTAAGGTGTTTTAATGAACCAACGAAAAAGCCCCCTGCCATTGAGGTGGGGGGCTTTTTTATGTTACTCATGCTTGAAAGCGGTGTGTTTCTGTGATAGCCTCCAATAAAAACCAGTCATCAGTCGTAAGTCGTAAGTCAACTGAACGCTTGCGTAAGGAGTATTACATGGACTATAAAGATAGCTTGAATCTGCCACAGACAGCGTTTCCCATGAAGGCAAATCTCTCCCGGAAGGAACCGGAGATACTCAAGATGTGGGAAGAGATGCACATTTATGAGAAGATTAGAGAGGTATCAAAAGGGAGAAAGGTCTATATACTCCACGATGGTCCCCCTTATGCCAACGGAAACATCCATCTCGGTACCGCATTAAATAAGATTATCAAGGACATGATAATCAAAGCAAAAAATATGGCCAGTTTTGACTGCATCTTTGTCCCTGGATGGGATTGTCATGGTCTTCCCATCGAGCACCAGGTTGATAAGGAACTGGGGGAGGGTTGTCATAGTATGTCCCAGGCAGATAAGAGGCGCTTCTGCCGGCGCTATGCCGAAAAATATGTAGGTATCCAGAGGGAAGAGTTCAAGCGGTTGGGTGTATTCGGTGATTGGGAAAACCCTTACCTGACCATGGCCTACGATTACGAGGCGGCAACCGTTGAGGAGTTCGGAAAGCTCTTCCTTGCGGGAAGCGTCTATAAGGGGAAAAAACCGGTGTACTGGTGTGCCTCCTGCAAGACCGCCCTGGCGGAGGCCGAAGTCGAATATGCGGATCATTCCACACCATCCATCTATGTCAAATTCCCGATGGTATCGAATATATCTCCTGTGCGTCCGAAATTGAAGGGAGAAAAGGTCAGAGTGGTCATCTGGACGACGACCCCCTGGACGATTCCCGCCAACCTGGCAATCGCCTTCCACCCCGATTTTGTCTACGTGGCCGTAAAGGTTGCCGGTGAGGTCCTCATCATGGCGAAGGAACTGGTGGACCGCTGTCTGTCTGCCTTCGGCCATGAAGATAAGACATTCGAAGTCTTAGATGAGTTCCCCGGTGCAGCAATGGAAGGCCTGAAATGCAGACATCCCTTGATAGATCGTGAAAGTCTCCTCGTCCTGGCCCCCTTTGTCATGTTAGACACGGGGACCGGATGCGTCCATATTGCCCCGGGTCATGGACAGGAGGATTACGAGGTCGGCATGAAATACGGGCTGGACAATTATGCCCCTGTTGACGATGACGGTAATTTCACCACCGATGTTAAGGACTTTGCCGGTCAGTTCGTCTTTGATGCCAATGATGCGATTACCCGAAAATTAGAGGAAGTCGGCGCCCTCCTTGGATTTGCCGAAGTTGTTCACTCCTATCCCCACTGCTGGCGATGTAAAAACCCGATCATCTTCCGCTCCACCGAACAATGGTTTATCTCCATGGAGAAGAACGACCTGAGAGAAAAGGCCCTCCGTGCCATAGACTCTGTGGAGTGGATTCCGGCCTGGGGGCGTGACAGGATCTACGGGATGATTGAGAACCGCCCCGACTGGTGTATCTCCCGCCAGCGGTTATGGGGGGTTCCAATCACGATGTTCTACTGTGATTACTGTGGGAATGAGTTCCTGACGAAAGAAATCATCGCCCACGTGGTGGAACTGGTCAGACAGTATGGCGCCGATATATGGTTTGAGAGAGAACCGCAAGACCTTATGCCTGCCGGTCAAGTCTGTCCCATTTGCCGGAAGGACAAATTTTCAAAGGAACTCAATATCCTGGATGTCTGGTTCGATTCTGGTGTCAGTCACGCCGCCGTGCTGGAAAAGCGGCCGGGACTCAGATCTCCGGCGGATATGTACCTGGAAGGGTCTGACCAGCACCGGGGCTGGTTCCACTCATCCCTACTCGAGTCTGTGGGAACGCGGGAAAGGGCGCCTTATAAAAGTGTCCTGACCCATGGTTTCGTCGTGGACGGCGAGGGGAAAAAGATGTCCAAATCCTTGGGCAATGTTATTGATTCTCAGGAGATCATCGAGCAATACGGTGCTGAAATATTGCGTCTCTGGGTTGCCGCCGAGGATTACACGGATGATATAAGGATTTCCGAGGAGATCTTAAAACGCCTCGTTGAGGCCTACAGGCGGATCCGTAACACCAGCCGTTACCTCCTGGGGAACCTGTACGATTTTGACTGCAAGGCCGATATGGCCTCTTATGAGGCCATGGAAGAGATAGACAGGTGGTCTCTCCACAGACTTCAGGAGATCATCCGGAGGGTGCGGGAAGCCTACGATCGTTATCAGTTTCATCTCGCTTTTTATACTATTTACAACTACTGCACCGTTGATCTTTCCGCCCTTTACCTCGATGTCCTGAAGGACAGACTCTATACCTCGAAGGCAGAATCGAAAGAACGGCGGTCAGCCCAGAGCGCCATGTGCATTATCCTTGATGCCATGGTAAGACTCCTCGCCTCGATCTTCACCTTTACCGCGGAAGAGATATGGGCAGCCTTACCCGCCTATGAGGGAAAAGAGGAAAGTGTTCACCTGACCCAGTTCCCGGAGGTGAATCATCGTCACATAAATCCTGAACTGGCTGAGAGCTGGAAGACGATGATTGCGATCAGGTCTGAGATCGCAAGGGCCATCGAGACGGCCAGAAAAAACAAAGTGTTGGGACATTCCCTGGAGGCCTCTGTGAATATCTTTCCCCCGGAAGACCTCCGTCCCTTTTTAGAGGCGCATCGGGAGGATATGAGGACCCTGTCAATCGTATCACAGCTCAGTATCGTGGGTAGGGACAGGATAAGTGAACCGTATCAGAGTGGTGAATTTGAGGGTTTGATGATCGGGGTGACAAGGGCACGGGGACAGAAATGCAGCAGATGCTGGATCTACAGCGAGTCAGTGGGCACAGACATCGAACATCCAGCCATCTGCGACAGGTGCTTGCAAGCATTACGGACTACGTAGTAGAACGTTTCGGAAATAACATTACCATCATGTCATTTCGGGCAAAGCGAGAAATCCCTTGAAAAAGAAATGCCTCCTTTTTTTCGTAACTACGGTAGCGGTGATCCTTCTGGATCAGATAACGAAGGCTTACATCAGTTCAACCATGTCCATTCATGAATCGTTCGCCGTCATTGAAGGTTTCTTCAATATCACATACATCAGGAATCCGGGTGCGGCTTTTGGTTTCCTGACCGGTGTTTCCCCCGTCTTTCGTTATGTTTTCTTCCTGTCGGCAACAATTGCCGTCATTTTGCTGATTCTCCACTACATCAGGAAAAGCAAGGAGGAAGAGTTACTCCTGATCTTTTCCCTTTCCCTGATCTTAGCCGGTGCGATGGGAAATCTTATTGACAGGGTCCGTTTTGGAGAAGTAATTGATTTCCTTGATGTCTATATAGGTTTTTACCACTGGCCTGCCTTTAATGCCGCTGATTCAGCGATCTCTACGGGGGCCGCCATCCTGATTCTCATAACGCTTAAACGGAAAAAGGGGTAAAAGAGAAGTGCCTCATCAGAATGACCGGTGGTCATCTCCTTCCTGCGGAGGGTTAGAGATCGGCGCCGTCTCGGTAAAATGGGTCGGGAAGAGAGAGGGAGACCCGGTGGTAAAAATCCTGCGGCATGAGGGAAACCCGCAGGGAAAGGTACGGGAAATTATTGATGTGGGGACAGATTTCAAATCTGTCCCCGAAGAGGATAACTGTCGTATTGTGGTTACAGGACCGGCAGCAGAGGCCCTTTTTGCCCTTCCCTACCGTGCCGAGACGGAATGCCTCGAGGCCGCCCTTTCATCCCATCAGATAAAGCCGGATATTCTCCTTTCCCTCGGTGGAGAAACGTTTACCGTGTACCCTATGAGGGACGGTGAGATTAAAAACATCATCTCCTCATCCAAATGTGCCGCAGGCACCGGTGAGTTTCTCATCCAGCAGTTCCAGAGGATGGGTTTCTCTCTCCCGGACGGACTTGCGGCAGTCAGGTTCGGCAAGGTGGTTCCGCTGGCCACGCGATGTTCGGTTCACTGCAAAACCGACGTTACCCACAAGCTCAACAAAGGTGAGTGCACCCCTGATGATATAGCAAGATCCCTCATCCATGACCTGGCAAAAAAGATATGTAAGATGATTGAGCTTACAAACTGGCCCGCTGATTTAATCGTCGTCGCGGGCGGCCTTGCCTTAAACGAACCGTTCCTGAAAACATTGCAGGAACTTCTCCCTAACTCCAGGGTAATAGTCCTCGAGGAAAGCCCCTATCTGGAGGCCTTTGGAGCCTATCTCTATGCCTGTGAACTGTTAGGAGGCGCTGTCGCACCTGTCGGTGGGAATTGGCTCAAGGGAACAAAACCTGTATTTGAGACCCTGAGACCATTGAGAGAGGCGGAACTGTTGCTTGACTACAGAGTTTGTCCTGATAGAGAGGGAAAAGTAATCGAGGGGGGATCCTATATCCTGAGTGTAGATGCCGGATCAACCACCACGAAGGCAGTTTTACTTAACATTTTAGACGTCTCCATCGGCGCCAGTTGCTATTTGAGAACACAGGGCAATCCTGTCCGGGCGACAGAGAAATGCCTCGAGGAACTCATAAGACAGATGGGTGATAAACGAATAAAAGTAATTCAGGCAGGGACAACGGGATCGGGAAGGGAGATAGTATCTGTCTACCTCGACAACTGCCTGAGCGTCAATGAGATACTTGCCCATGCAAGGGCAGCGACTCATGAGGTGCCGGGGGTTGATACGGTCTTTGAAATAGGGGGCCAGGATTCTAAGTTTATCTCATTCCTGAAAGGGGTTCCCGTTGATTATGCGATGAATGAAGGATGCTCGGCAGGAACGGGGAGTTTTCTTGAAGAATCTGCTTTACGGGATATGGGTATCGCCATGGAGGAGATCAGTGGTATAGCTTACAGGAGTGATCATGCCGTGGCATTCGGGGAACGATGCGCCGCCTTCATCAGTACTGACTTAAGAAATGCCCTCCAGCAAGGCGCCGGACGTGAAGATGTAGTTGCCGGATTGGTCTATTCCATTGCCGATAACTATATCTCGCGGATCGTCGGTGCCCGTCACGTAGGAGGTACCGTCCTCTTCCAGGGAGGCGTGGCCCTAAACAGATCAGCAGCCCTGGCCATGGCTGCCCGCACCCACCAGAAGATAGTGGTTCCCCCCCACCCGGAATTCATGGGGTGTATAGGGGTTGCCCTCATGGTGAGGGCTTGGCTAAATAACGGGGACACTACGGAAAAACCCTATAAACTTGAGGACCTTGTCTCCGGTTCGATGGAAGTGAAGGGGCAATTCAGGTGCCCAGGTTGTGAGAATAGATGTGAGATTAAAAAGATTGCCCTCCGGGACAGGATTTATCCCTTTGGGGGGCTCTGTTCCAGATATGAACTGCAACGCCAGAGGGGTAAAGAAACGGAGGAAGGCCGCGATCTGGTGGCAGTGCGAAATGCTTTGATGTTTGGTGAGTTCGGGCCGAAGGAGATAGCTGACCCCCGGGGAACAATTGGTTTGCCTGTGGCCCTTACCACCTATGAACTCTTCCCTTTTTACACAAGGCTCATAAATGAACTCGGTTTTAATTGCGTCCTGTCGGAACCCTCAAAAATCGGCAATGCCAAAACTGTTTCCCCCATCTGCTATCCATGTGAAATCGTCCACGGGGCGGTTTATGATCTGTTGCAACGCAACGTGGATTTTATCCTTTTACCCCGCGTCATTGAGATGGAAGCCTCCTGTGGTCATCTCTACGGTTACACCTGTCCTTCTACGACCGTCATTCCGGACATCATCAAAGGGGCCTTTGGCGGCATCTCCGATAAAATACTCTCTCCCCATATCGGTCTCACCGGAGTCCTTATGGCCACCACCCTAAAAGAGATTATCGTCATGGCCGGAATACTGGGGATTGGGAAAAAAGCGGCAAGAAGGGCAGCAGAAAAAGCCATCGCCTCCTATGAAAGATTCAAGAAGAGGCACCTCGAGCTGGGCAAAAAGGAACTGGAAGGACTGATTAAGGAACCCACGGTTATCATTGCGGGGAGACCGTACACCACCTGTTCAACAGAGGTCAATCTTGCCCTCCCGCGCAAGATTACCAGCCGGGGTTACCATGTCGTTCCCGCCGATATGCTCCCCCCCTTAGGCAACGCTTACCATCCGAGAAACGTCTGGCGCCATACACAGCAGATTACAAACGCTATCGCCTATGTCAAGAAATTTCCCAATCTCTATCTCTCCTTCGTTTCATGCTTTTCCTGCGGACCAGATGCGAGCATCTATCATCTGATCCGCGAGGAACTGGCTGGCGATACGTTCTGTTATCTTGAAATAGATTCCCACACGGCCCATGCCGGTTTTGAGACACGGGTGGGCGCCTTTCTTGACATTGTCGAGGAGCGCCGTCGCCCAAAAAAAATAAGTCATAAGTCGTAAGTCGTAAGTCGCAAAATTCTGACTCTTGAGCAGTTACGAGACATGTCATCATGAACAACGGTGAAGTAAAACAGGCACGACTCTCTGAAGATTATAGCTACATCATCGCCAGTGACGGCAACAGGGTGGAATTTGATGATCCGAAAGTGGTGCATGTCTGGTTACTCCCTACCGGTCTTTATACGACACGTTTGCTGGAGGGTTTTTTCGAGAAGCGGGGCTGGAATTTCAGGCGCGGGGGACAGACGAATGCCGGAATTCTCCAGTATGCGAGGAGATTGTGTTCTGGGAGGGAATGTCTCCCTACCACCGCCATGGCAGGCACGACCTATAAGGATATTTTAGATAACCGTGGAGAAAATGAAATTTCCCTCTATTACAACCTGGATCAGGACGGCCCATGCCAGAACGGGGCATGGCCAATTGTATGGGATACATTCGCCAGAAGGCTTCATCTGAAAAATGTTGTCTTTCTCGTCTGGCCCGGCTTGAGAAACAAATATCTCCGTCAGGGGGATAGGTTTGCCGCCGAACTTGCCATCTCTGCCGTGGTAGGAGACTTGCTTGATGAAGCCCGGGGGACTTTAAGATGTCTTGCCAAAGACAGAGACCTTGCACTCAAGACGTTTGATCTGGAGGTCAACCGCGTTATTGAAAGTGCCCCGAGGGGGGTCGGGGCCCTCGCCTCCACCTTTAAAAAATGGGCGGAGGTCACCGCCCGTATACCCATTAAGTCCAGTGTCGAGGAAACGCCAAAGGTACTCCTCTTTGGCGGTTTAAACGTGAAGTTTATCCACGGGCCGATAACGGAGTTTTTTGCGGAGCGGGGGATCATCCCCAAGGTTTCCGATCTCACAGAGGGCATCTGCTGGATCGAATCTGAGTATGTGGTCAGATACGGTTTCAAGAGAGGCCTGGCTAAACCGGAAGGACAATTTAATTGTGCCTCGCTTCTCCTGTCTATTTTCAACCCTAAAAATAACTTAAAAGAGGCATTAATGGCGTTACGGGCCAGGTTGCACATTGCGGGTATCGTCTCTCTTATGAAACACTATCGAGAGGTAGCTAAAAAGTCCGGTCTCATCTATGACAAGCACGTACCTTTTCTCGACCTTGTTAGAGAAGGGAGCAAATATGTTTCTCATAACGGATTCTGTGAAACTCCCATAGCTATTGGGAGGTTTATCTGTTCTCTCAGGTCAGGGGTTTTTGACGGACTGATAAATGTGGGTTCATTTAACTGCCAGCCGGTCATGAATTCCCAGGCCATTCTCAGACGCCTGGCGAACAACAGCCAGATTCCCTTTGTTTCTGTTGATTGTGAGGGCCCTTGGATATCAGCCAATCAGAAGAAACTTCTCGATACCATAGCCGTGCAGGCGAGGCGTATCCGTCAGAAGTAAGCGCCGGCAGCCGCCGCAACTTCGTAAGTTGCGCATAGCGGGGAATAAAAAGAAAAAGGAATCGTTATGCCTTACGTTGCCATTCATCATCCAGAGAAATGCCACCTCTGTGGTGCCTGTAGTGAAATAGTTAACTGTCCCGGAGCAGATGAGTTGATCTGCATCGGTTGTAGAGCCTGTGTCCTGGCCTGTCCCCACCAGGCCCTGGAACTTGTGGAGGCGCCGCGGGAGAGGGAAGTAACTATTGAAATAAACGGCAAATTGGCCTCGGTACCTGAACAGACAAGTGTAAAAGACGCCCTGATAGAAGCAGGTTACCCACTTGCCATATCCTCTCGGGAATCGGGTCTGTTTGCCCCCTGCGAAGTCGGAGGGTGCGGGAGTTGCGCCGTTGAGATTGATGGTATGGTAAAACTCGCCTGCCGGACGATGGTGAGAAAGGGGATAAGGATCAGGACCGAGTTGCCGGAGGAATACGTCCCGAGGAGGATCGTGGTGAATTTCCAGGGTCACTCCATGGGAGGGGTGGGTACACCACGGCAATCCCAGGGTAACGATGGCTTTTATCTTGAGGCGGCCTGTTTTACCGCGGGATGTAATCTCAGATGCCCCCACTGTCAGAACTGGCCGATCACTTACAGGGGACAGGGTGAAGCCTTAACGCCCCAGGAAGCAGCCCGAAGATTAACCATGATAAGAGAGGGTTTAGAGTTAAACAGGATGACGGTTTCCGGCGGCGAGTCCACCCTCAACAGGACCTGGTTAACCCTGTTTTTAAGGGAAATGAAAAGTTTTAATCCCGACCCGGACGCCCGCTTCCATGTTGATACCAACGGTTCATTGCTCACTCACGATTACCTCGATGAATTGGTAGATGCCGGCATGACTGATATCGGAATAGACCTCAAGGCCCTAAAAACAGATACCTTTATGAAGATAACGGGTCTGTCTGACAGGAACTTGGCGGAAAACTATAAAGAAACCGCATGGGGAGCGGTGAGATACCTGATTCATAACTACCCGGAGAAGGTTTTTGTCGGTGTTGGCATTCCTTACAACCGGAGTTTTACTTCTCTGTCCGAGATAAGCCGTATGGGACAGAAACTTCTTAAAATCACCCCTTCTCTTCAGGTTACCGTCCTCAATTACAGGAGTACATTCAGAAGCAATATCGTAAAGCCGAAAGATATGGAAATGATGGCCCTCCGTGATGTTCTCCAGGATATGGGGTTAAAAACAGTCATCGTTCAGACAACGGCAGGAAACATCGGTCCATGAACCGTTCGGCTTTACATCTGCTGCCCTCGCCTAATTTTCAATAACGGAATACAGCCGCTACTGATGCACCATCAGGTATTCTCTCTGGGGGAAGGGCAAAGACAGTGGCACCGTTCAAGAAGGTCTTGATGGCAGCAAAGTCGAAGAGATCTTCATCGCCTGGTTCCATCTTCTCGTGCAGATGCACTTCATAGGTGTTAGGGTCAACTACCCCCCACTGCCTGTGGCCTATGGCGACGAACAGCAAACCGATCCTCCCGTGACAGGCAGCCTGAACGATCTCTATAATATCGTTGGAGGTTAGACCGGTCCCCAAAGATTGCCTGTACTGAGCAATGGCCTCGGCCTCGGCCTTTTGAAAGCAGGGCTCCACGATACTCCAGGCCTGCGTATGCAATTGTTCCGCTCCCATTCCCTTTGGATTTCCTCCAGTGCCTTCCTCCATAAGCCGGGGGTAGGTATTTGCCTCTCTATAAATCGGAAAGAGATAATTTACCCCTGCCAACACGAGAGGTGCCTGTTCGTCCCTGAGGAGGTCGCGTAGACCTCTATCAATCTGGCGAAAGTATTTCAGAATATTATCCTTCACATCCTCCATACTGGCACCATGCCCGGAGACCATCACCGAACGTCCGCCACTACCTGATATTGCTGGATGAAAGCGAACCTCTTTCCCCGGCACATCGTACTGGAGGGCCTTGGCAAGACTTTTAGGGATGGTTTCAAGATCAATCTCTCTGACGCTATGTCTGGTGCCTTCGAGGAGCCTGACCTCATTCTGGCTGAGGGCTAGAATGTAGAAACGCTCGTCTCCCCGTAGAGCTGGCAGAAGCGGTTTGATGTGAAAACGGTCGGTGATAATGACCAATTCCCCAAAATCCAGGGGAAGGCAGTAAAAACGAAACATGTCGGAGGATAGAAAGATGGCAAGACCGTCGCTCTGACGTCGCCAGAAAAGGATATTACCCAAGAGCCCCTGGATAGGCTCCAGTAATGATTTCACCTCCGTGGTCCGAAGGCCACTGACAAGTAACTTTTCCTCTGCTTCCCGAAGCAGGTTTCTGAGTCTGATCTGATTTTGTTGGATTTCCACACCTGTCCGATAGGTGGGCATAAAAATTGAGATGCACCGCTCATTACGTTTGTTTATCAGTATTTCGAGTTCCTCTCTGGATAATGTATCCATGCGACCAATCTCCCTTCTCACGGCAAAAGTAAAGATCCTCCACGCTCGATTTTTTCTTGACTTAAATACAAAATATCTCTTTACAAAGCAAACTCTTTCTTTAAGCCCTTGATTTTAAGGGAAATCATGGTTTTTTGTTGTCAACCTTGAGGGTACTGTTGTGAATTTTCTTTTATGCTGTAAGAAATTATGATAGAAAATTAGCCTTTGAGGTTCTCACTTTTAACAAAAATTGCAGGATTATGAAATTGGGAGGAGATAATACCATCGCCGCAAGAGTAGAAAAGGTCTCGACAGACATCTGGCGTGACTGGAAGTGGCAGTGTAAAAACAGAATACACACCCTGGCGCAACTGGCCCGTGTGCTTAACAAACCCCTATCTGCCCTGAGGGAATTGAGTGCTGTCGCTGAATGTTATCATTTCTCCATAACCCCCTACTACCTCTCTCTGATAGACGTAATGGATGAGAACGATCCTCTCCGTCTCCAGTGTTTTCCCGATCTCAGGGAGATTTATTTTTCTCTCGGTGGCGTGGCTGATCCCCTCGGGGAAGAGATGGATATGCCCGTTCCGAATCTGGTGCACCGTTACCCTGATCGGTGTCTGGCAATGGTAACGAATAGCTGCTTCACATATTGTCGCCACTGCAATCGCAAACGGATGTGGGGAGGAAAAGCATCGACAAACATCAGGAAAAGCCTCCGGAGGATGATTAACTATATTTCCCAATCTCCTCGTATTCGTGAAGTTATCGTTTCTGGAGGTGATCCCCTTACTTTGAGGGATGAAACCCTCAACTGGTTTTTGGGGTGTCTAAGATCCATACCCCATGTGGAGGTACTCCGTATCGGGAGCCGTGCACCGGTGATCCTGCCGATGAGGATCACGCAAGAGCTATGTACCATGCTACGCAGACATCGTCCACTCTGGTTCATTACCCAATTCAATCACCCGAGAGAGATTACCCTGGAGACGGCCAGGGCATGCGAGATGCTGCTCGAGGCAGGGATTCCCGTCTCCAACCAGTCCGTTCTACTCCGAGGGGTTAACGACTCCTATGAGACGATGCGTGACCTCCTCCATGGCCTCCAGCGGATCTCGGTAAAACCGTATTACCTGTTCCAGTGTGATCTGGTGAAGGGGACGGACCACTTTCGTGTTGATCTCCGATTAGGGGTGGAGATCATGGAAAAAACATGGAAGAATATGTCGGGACTCTGCGTGCCTCGATATGTGCTTGATCTTCCTGGCGGTAGAGGAAAAATTCCTCTCCCGCCGTTTTTTCTACGCGTCTGAGAATGACCGTATCGCTGAAAGGAATCTTCAAATTCAGCATAAACATTCTTTTGACAGGACGGCACAAATGGACTAATAAAACACATAATAACCGCTCGGGATCAGTAGGGGCACGTTGCAACGTGCCCCTACTGGAATGTTTCAGCCATAACAGAGGAGAATACAGTTACGATGTATAATGCCAGTGATTTGAGGAAAGGCCTGAAGATCAAACTTGACCATGAGCCATATATCATTACTGAATTCAATTTTGTAAAGCCCGGTAAAGGCCAGGCCCTGTATCGCTGCAAACTGCGGAACATGGTCACGGGCAGCCAGTTTGAAAGGACATTCCGTGCGGCGGATACCTTTGGGCCTGCCGATCTGAGGGAAAAGAAAATGCAATACCTTTACTCGGAAGAGGGAAAATACTACTTCATGGACAGTGAGAACTACGAACAGGTTTTTCTTTCGGCGGATCAGATCGGGGAGGCAAAAAATTACCTGATTGATAACACAGTGGTAGAGATCCTCTTTTTTGAGGATAAACCTCTCGAGGTCAGTCTTCCCAATTTCGTTGATCTGACCGTCGTGAAGGCTGAACCATGGGCAAAAGGTGATTCTGTAACAGGAAACACCAAACCTGTGACCCTGCAGACGGGTTACCAGCTCCAGGTTCCCCCATTCATTGAAGAAGGAGAAAAAATCAGGGTTGATACCCGTAGCGGAGAATATATCACCAGGGTCAAGGATTAAACCAGCGATGGAAGATGGCCGGGTATTGGCAAGGCGGCGGGATGCCTTATGGAGACGTGATAGAATGATCCGGGCGATCCGCAGGTTTTTCTCTGATCGGTGTTACCTTGAGGTTGAAACTCCTTACAGAATTACGGCACCAGCACCAGAATCTCACATTGATGCTGTAGCTTCCAGCAACTGGTTTTTGCATACATCTCCTGAGTTGTGTATGAAACGGTTACTTGCCGCAGGTTATCCGAGGATATTCCAGATCTGCAAATGCTTTCGTGAGGGGGAGCGAGGCTCCTGCCATCTGCCGGAATTCACCATGTTGGAATGGTATCATCAGGGTATAGACTACCGGATTCTCATGGAAGAGTGTGAGGAACTGGTCACCTCCGTTGCCTCCGACCTCGGTTGCGGAGAGGTTATCCATTACCAGGGTAAAGAGATCGCTTTACAGAAGCCCCGGGAGATGCTCTCGGTCAGAGAGGCCTTTGAGTGTTATTCGCCTCTATCGCTGGCAGAGTCCTTAGAAAGGGAGAAGTTTGATGAGATCATGGCCTGTTATATCGCACCCCATATGGGAGAAAGGCAACCGACATTTCTCTATGATTATCCTGTTTATTCCTCTACCTTAACAAGGACAAAGAAGGAGGACCCCTCTGTGGAGGAGCGGTTCGAATTGTACATGGGAGGAATGGAGATAGCCAACGGATCTTCCGAACTTGCCGACGTGGATGAACAACGTTTACGGTTCAAAAGGGCCCGGCAATTTCGCCGGTTACAGGGTAAGAAGGTTTACCCGCAACCGGAGAGATTCTTAGAGGTACTTCCGACCATGCCAGAGGCAGCCGGTATGGCCCTCGGCGTGGACAGGTTGGCCATGATTTTTACAGACTTACCGGCAATTGACGACGTGGTAACGTTTACCCCGGAATACATCTAAGGGAGAGTAAAAGTGAAAGATATTTCCTCTATTGGCGCTGTAGATCCTACGGGCCATTTTCATGGCAGCCTGCTTAGCATGATCCTCGATGCCGGAGGCATGGTACAGTTCGTCCTCCTGTTGCTCCTTTTCTTCTCCGTCGTCTCGTGGGCCATTATCCTGCTGAAATACAGAACCATCAAAAAAGTAAGAAGAGAAAATAGCATCTTTTTGGATCTCTATATGAAGAAGGACAAGCTGTCAGAAATATTTCCCGAAGCAAAAAAATTCAGGTACTCAACAGTTGCCGAAGTATTCCGGGCAGGATATACGGAACTGGCCAAGTTAACAAGGGCAATCAAAGGTTCAGCATCGGCAAGAGAGGCTGATGACCCCGGTCTTGCTGCCCTGCCGCTGAATGGTATTGATAATATTGAACGGGCCATGAACAGGGCCTGTGGAACTGAATGCACCAAACTTGAAAGTACCCTCGGCTTCCTGGCAACGACGGGTAGTGCCAGCCCTTTTATCGGCCTCTTCGGGACGGTCTGGGGGATTATGCACACCTTTAGAGGCATAGGGGTAAAGGGTTCAGCGACCTTGGCCATCGTGGCACCCGGTATCTCGGAGGCCCTTATCGCCACAGCCGCCGGTCTGGCTGCGGCTATACCAGCAGTCATCTTTTATAATTACTATCTGAACCGGATCAGGGCGATAACTATGGAAATGGACAACTTTGTCTCTGAGTTGTTGAACATTATTAAACGGCATTATCTCGGGTAGCCCCATGAGATACGGAAGAAAGCGTAGCTATTTTGAAACCAAACCGTTGGCTGATATCAATGTGATTCCCCTCGTTGATGTGGTCCTCGTCCTGCTGATCATCTTTATGGTCACCGCCCCGATGCTCCAGATGGGAATAGACGTAAATCTTCCCCGTGTAAAGTCAAAGAGCGTTGATGTGAGTGAGGAAAAAATTATCCTCACCATCAACAATACGAGAGATATCTTCATCAATAAAAGTAAAGTTCCCTTGACCGATCTCAATGCCAAGCTGGAAAGTATCTTCGCCCACAGGATCGAGAGAGAGGTTTTCTTACGGGCTGACAGGGATGTCCCTTATGGATTTGTTGTTGAGGTGATGTCCCGGGTAAGGAAGGCCGGTGTTGATAAATTAGGAATGATCACCGAACCGCCAGAGGAAGCAAGATGACGTCTCCAAGGATAGGCAAGGGAAGAGACAACAACAGGATCAGTCTGAACAACATGATTTTCCTTTCCCTTTTACTCCATGCCCTGGCGCTTTCTGCTATCCTCTTTTCACCAACGCTGCCTTCACCGAGGTGGACCTTTGGCCCCATCTATTCGGTTCAACTGGTAAGTCTTTCTGAAGATCTATTAAAAGAGAAGTCTACCTCGGCTATCTCAAGAGAACTCATGGAAACAGACCTGAGAGATCGTCCAATCATTCTAAAAAAGCGCATTGATACCACCGCCACGGGACTGACAAGAAGTATCGAAATCCAGAAAAAGCAGACCGGTAGTAGCGAAAGAGCCATAGAAGATATCAGGCAGAGGGTATTGTCCCTGTCAAACCCGCAGGACAGGGCGACACCACCGGTGGTAGCTGAAGGTACAGTGGCTTCATTAACCCAGCAGGGCGATGCTGAACTGAGCATGAAAATGAAGGCTTATTACGCCATAATCTGGGAAAGGATCAAGGGTCAATGGGTGCTCCCTCCGGATATCCTGTCGGGGAAGAACATAGGGGCAGTTATCCATCTGCGAATCTTAAGGAATGGAACAGTAACCGACGTTAATTTTGAAAAGCGCTCGGGTAATCGCTACTTTGATGAGTCCACAATGAAGGCCATCGAAAAGGCGTCTCCCTTCCCTCCATTACCTGAGCAGCTCAGGGACAACAGTATCGAGGTGGGGATACGGTTTCATTCATCCGAGATGCGGTAAAATATCAACTATCAGCTATTAGAGGCAAATGTGTCGTCATAAGTTTTTTGTATGTATTGTTGTTATCTCACTTGTCCTGTATGGAGGTCATAGTGCCAATGGTAAGGTGTATATAGATATAGACTCTCCCGCCTTTCAAAAATTTCCCATCGCCATCACTAATTTCGAGAGATTAAACAGGAGCCAGGACAAGGAAAACCTCTCGATCTGGTTTTCCGATGCCCTAACAAAGTGTCTGGAGGCAACAGGTTTATTCAATGTCATCATCAAAAAGGCCTTTCTTGAAAATCAAAATCAGGGGGGGCTTGCGGCTGAGAGCATCCGGTTTGCCGACTGGAGGATCATCGGCGCAGAATATCTGGTAAAGGGAGGTTTCCTTTTCGATGGGAGAGACCTTATCACGGAATTTCGTCTCTACGACGTGATCAAAGGGGAACTTATCACGGGAAAGAGATACACCGGGAAAATGGATAGCAGGCGAGATATGGTCTTCAAGTTCGCCGGTGAAATTCTCCTGGCGCTTACGGGAAACGAAGGAGTATTTGATACAAAGATCGCCTTTGTCCTGAAGAAGGGTAAAGCCTCAGATATCTATACTATCGGCTTTGACGGATCTGATCTTACCGGGATAACCAACTACCAGTCCCTTACTCTCTCGCCCCGCTGGTCACCGGATGGCAGGTATATTTCCTTTACATCTTACAAAAATGGTAACCCGGATCTGTACCTTATGTCTCTTGAAGACAGAACGACAAGAAAAATGGTGAACTTCAGGGGACTCAATCTTTCCGGCTCCTGGTCACCTGATGGCAAAAAGATTCTGCTGACCTTAAGCAAGGACGGCAATGAAGAGATATATGTTATGGATCTCAAGGACGGTCAACTCAGACGTCTGACCAATAATTTTGCCATAGATGTCTCCCCCACCTGGGCGCCTGATGGCCGGAAAATTGCCTTTGTATCAAATCGTTCCGGTTCTCCCCAGATTTACCTGATGGATGCCGACGGCGGTAATGTAAAAAGGCTCACTTACGAAGGGAAATATAACACCTCCCCTTCCTGGTCTCTTAGGGGAGATAGAATTGCCTATGAAGGTATGACAGACAGCCGCTTCCAGATATTTTCCATTGAAGGGGATGGTAGTAATCTTCTTCAGCTTACCTCCGATGCTGCAAACAATGAGTCTCCTTCCTGGTCACCGGACGGCAGATACATAGCCTTCCATTCAAGGAAAAATGGCAAGTCCAGGATATGTGTCATGAATGCCGACGGGTCAAATATGAGGGTATTATACGAGGGGCTTGACGACTGTTCCGGCCTTTCATGGTCCCCGAAGTGTTATAATGTACATCTTAAATAAGTCTTTTACAAACCAGATAGGCCAGAATGTTACCGTTTCCACTTGACATCGGTTATGCTATTATGTTTATGCTAAATGTGTCTTTTGCCTATAACACTTTTAACAACGCAAAAAAACTTGAGAGGAGGAGGAAGTATGAGAAAAAGAAACTTATGGGTAATACTCATTCTGACCGTGTGTGTTTCGGCCATGTTGGTAACCGGGTGTGCAAAAAAGCCGGTGCAGAAAGCCGTGATAACCGGAGAAGAACCGCCGGCAGTGGAGCAACAGGTTCCTTTAGAAGATCAAGCTGCAAAAGAACAGGCTGCAAGAGAACGGGCACTGAAAGAACAGACCTTGAAAGAACAAGCACTGAAAGAACAAGCGGCGAAAGAGGAGGCGGCGAAAGAACTGGTTCCTACGGCAAAAGAGGAATTTAAACTTGAGGATATCCATTTCGATTTCGACAAATTCAACCTTAAACCTGAAGTAAGGAAGATCCTTGAGCAACATACAGACTGGCTGCTGAAGCATGAAAATTGCAGCCTCGTCATTGAGGGACACTGTGATGAAAGAGGAACTACTGAATATAACCTGGCTCTCGGTGAAAGGCGGGCAGCAGCAGCAGCGAAATACCTTACCGACCTCGGTATTGACGAAACGAGGATAGAAACAATCAGTTATGGTGAGGAACGTCCCCTGGATCCAGGTCATAACGAAGAGGCCTGGGCAAAGAACAGGAGAGCCCACTTTGTCGTCATTCCCAAGAAAGCAGCGCCATGACTGTAGGGAGGCATAGAGATTGAAAAACTGTCTATCCTTTTTTTTGCTGGTGTGTCTCATCGCCATATCAGGTTGTGCCACGCCTCAGGGCTTGAAGCAGGTACGTGGAGAACTTGTCATCGTTGACGAAACTGTCAAGACGATAGAGCTAAAGACCCTGGCCCTGAAAGAGGAACTTGAAAAGAAGACAGAGGCGATTACAACCTTACGAAAGGGCCAGGCTGGCGTTGGCGCAGATATCACCGAGCTTAGGGATCATATCCAGCAACTGAAGGGGATTGTCGAGGGACTCCGGAAAGACATCCTAACCATGGTTCAGCAGGCAAACCGAAGAGACGAGGAATATAAGGTTCTCCGGGAAAAGCTGGATAATATATCCTTCAAAATTAATTTTATAGAAAGCTTTCTTGGAATCAGCAAAAAAAGCGAACTCGGAGAGGTTGCGGCAGGGAGAGACAGACAGGGTGTCTCCCCTCCCTCGAAGGATGCCATAAAAGGGAAAGCGGACAGGGAATCAGTTTACGCGGCGGCCTATGAAACCTTTAAAGAAGGAAAGTATGAGAAGGCCCGGACGGAGTTTCAAAACTTCCTGAAACAATTTTCTGATACAGAGTATTCCGATAACGCCCAATTCTGGATCGGTGAGTGTTACTACTTGGAAAAAAAATATGAAAAGGCGATTCTCGAGTATGAAAAGGTGGCTAAAAACTATCCCCAGGGAAATAAGGTTCCCTATGCCCTGCTGAAACAGGGATTTTCTTTCCTTGAACTGGGTGACAAATCAAGCGCAAGAATTATCCTGCAACAGGTTATCAAGGATTATCCCCATACCAACCAGGCAAGGATAGCAAGAGCAAAATTGATGGAAATTAAGTAATACCAATGAGAAAGAACTGAACAGACACTTTCCTTACCGGTATGCCTTGCCCTTCCCGGATGGGAATCTTTCCATCTTTTAGTTCCGCTTATTCTGCAATAACTTCTTCTGTACCCCCACAGGAGTCCAAGAATGGGTCCTTTTCGGTGAGTTGCTAAAGGTTTTTTCAGAGTTACAAAGACCCGAAGCAAATAAAAAGTTATGGAAATTTAACGGATAAAAATGTTATTATTTCACGAACCTATAAATTCCTGGAGGCTTTCCATGAAGAGATTTTTCTGTAAGTCGCTACCGCTGTTATGCCTTTTTACTTTATTGGTCCTTCTTGGCCCCTGTGGTGACAGCCAGGTCTCCGCGGTGGACCGGAACACCTATAAGAATCTCAAGATATTTAATGAGATCCTCGACATGGTGGAGAAGAACTATGTGGAGGACATAGACTCAAAGACCCTCATTCAGGGAGCGATCAACGGGATGCTGAGATCTCTTGATCCCCACAGTGCCTTCATGACTGCGGACATGTACAGGGAACTCGAGGTGGAAACGAGAGGGGGCTTCGGCGGTATCGGGATTGAAATTACCATCTTAAAAGATGTCCTTACCGTTGTATCGCCTATTGAGGATACCCCTGCTTTTCACGCCGGTATTAAAGCAGGAGACCAGATTATCAAGATTGACGGAGTATCTACCAAAGATATTACCATTATGGAAGCTGTTAAAAAATTACGGGGACCAAAAGATACGAAGGTTACGATTACCATCTTGCGGGAAAATATGCCCTTGCCAAAGGACTTTATGATCACCCGTGCTGATATCAAGATAAAGAGTGTCAAGTCCAGAATTGTTGATGATCATATCGCTTATCTCAGAATATCTTCCTTCCAGGAAAGAACAGTGGAGGAAGTTAAAAAAGCCATTCAGGAAGTCAATAGGGAGGGCTCTCCTTTGAAAGGTCTGGTCCTGGATATGAGATACAACCCAGGTGGTCTATACACTCAGGCGGTAGAAGTTTCCGATGTCTTCCTGAAATCAGGGGTTATTGTGTCCGCGAGAGGGAGGGTAAAAAACGTAGAAAGCAGGTTTATGGCGAAAGACGACGGTGATGAGCCAACATATCCTATCATCATTCTGGTTAACGAAGGAACTGCCAGCGCTGCCGAGATCGTATCCGGGGCACTTCAGGATAACGGAAGGGCATTGATCCTCGGTACCCAAACTTTTGGAAAGGGGTCTGTGCAGACCGTTATCCCTCTTGAGGACGGCTCGGCATTGAAATTGACCACCGCCAAGTATTACACACCCAAGGGGCGATCTATCCAGGCCGAAGGAATCACCCCTGATATCGTGGTTAAATATTTAAAAACACCCGAGGAAAAGGGATCGTCAGCCAAGCCCATAAGAGAACAGGATCTTGTTGGTCACATCAGGTCGCCAAAAGAAGAAGACAGCCCAGTAGACTCTGCAAAAAAGGAATCTAAAGATTTAACGATGGAGGATAATCAACTGAAAGCCGCCGTAGATATGATAAAGAGCTGGGAGATATTCAAGAAAACCAGTTCAGGAACCGGGGAAGTGAAAAGTTAAACGTTGGTATATTGCGGACATTGTGGTGAAAGGAGGGTATGAGATTCACGAGAGGCTTTGCCTTGGCTGTCATTATCGCGATTATCTTAGTTGTTGCGATTGTTTATCTCTTGCAACCCAAGCGCCCGAGGGAAACGACGGAGGAACCTCTAAAAGGAAAACAGGGTGGTCCTCTGAGAGAAATGCCATATCAGGAGCCACCGGAAAGGTATGATACAGAAAGACGAGAGGAAAAGATACCATTTCTAAAAAAACAGAAGGTCTCCATTATTATTGATGACATCGGTTATAATCTTGCCCCACTGAATGAACTCCTTGAGATTGATGCTCCCATCACCTTTGCCATTCTTCCCCACCTACCACATTCTGTTGATGCCGCCGAGATACTCTACCGGGAGGGAAGAGAAATTCTTCTCCACCTGCCGATGGAACCTAAAACTTATCCCGAAGAAAAACCGGGGAGCGGGGCCCTTTTCCTCTGGATGAACGAGGATCAGATCAGGCAGCAGGTCGAAGAAGACCTTGACGCTGTTCCCTATATTGTAGGGGTTAATAATCACATGGGTTCCCGATTTATGGAAGACAGGACAAAATTGTCTGTCGTTTTGCAGCAGATCAAGGAGAGAGGTCTTTTCTTTGTGGACAGTTTAACAACCCGGTACTCGAAAGGAAGAGAACTGGCAAAGGAGATAGGACTTCGGTTTGCTGCAAGAGATGTGTTTATTGACAACGGCAGAGATTATAAAGCGACCTTTCAGATTCTGATGGATCTATGGGATAAACGTAACCCGCAGAAAATGGAGATCGTCATCGTAAGCGGGCACCCTTATCCTTCTACCGTCAGGGCACTTAAGGAGGCCGTGCCCCTCCTTAAGGCAAAGGGCATTGACATCGTCCCCGTGTCAGAGCTTCTTGAGATGACCGGAAAGAAAACCACGAGAGAAGATTAAATAAAAAAACTTTATGCGCATTGGTATGATAAAAAAATGTCTGCTGGTTATCCTGTCACTGTTACTCAGTGGGTGCGTCCTCTTCCCACCGGGTAAGGGTAGGGAGGTGGCCCTACAGCCGGATAATGGGAGGGCATCATTTAACGCCACCTATCACTACTCTCTCGGTGTAATGTTTTCTCTTAATGAAAGGCCTGATGAAGCCATCGGAGAGTTTGAAAAAGCCTTAACTTTTGACCCTACGTCCTCTTACCTTGCCGTTGAACTTGCCACACTCTATATTAAAAAGGGTGAGATACAGAAGGCCATCAGTCTCTGTGAAAAATCTCTCCCTGATAATCCTGATGACGTGGACACACATCTCATGTTAGGCAGACTATACCTGAATATAAAAGACTATAAAAATGCCGTCAGGGAATACGAAAGGGTCATTGAGCTGGATCCGAAAAATTTAATGTCCCATATTCACCTGGGGATGATCTATGCGGAAGACAAAAGGTATAAAAAGGCCGTCGGGGTATTCGAGAATCTACTCCGTATTGACCCTGATCATCTGATGGGTAACTATTATTTTGCCAGGATATTGACCAGTATGAGACGCTATAATGAAGCTGAGCAGAGGTTCAAAAAGACCCTGGCTATAGATCCTGCCTTTGAGCCTGCATTAATTGACCTGGGAGTTCTTTACGAAAGGCAAAAAAAGAACACTTTAGCCATAGAAACCTACAAAAATTTTCTCGACTTGTATCCCACAAGAGTCAATGTGAGGATGAAATTGGGAGAGACTCTTTTAAGAGAGCAAAAATACGATGAAGCGGTAAGGGAGTTTCAAGAAATCCTGAAATTTGATGGCAACAATAGAGAAGTCAAGATGACCCTCGGTCTTATTTACCTGGAGAGGAAGCAGTATGAACAGGCAATTGAGGAGTTTGCCTCCTTACTGAAAGATCATCCAGCCGATCACAGGGTGAGGTATCTATTGGCCCTAACTTATGAAGAAAAGAAGGCATACAACAGTGCCCTTGAAGAGTTTAAAAAGATCCCTGCAGACTCAAATTTATATGGAAGCGCCCGGATCCAAATGGGAGTAAGATTGAAGGAAGAGGGTAAGGGCGATGAGGCTATCGCTGTGATTAGAGAAGCCATTAATAACAAAAAGGAATGGCCCGAACTGTATCTCTTTCTATCATCCCTTTATGAGGAGGACAAAAAACTCTCCGCTGCCTGCGAGGCATTAAAGGAAGGTCTTCTCGTCCTGCCCCAGAGTGCTGATCTTCATTACAGTCTTGGCGCCCTGTACGAAAAGATGGGACTTTTCAAAGAGAGTATTCAAGAGATGGAAACTGTCCTGAAAATTGACCCCAACAATGCGGAGGCCCTTAATTTTATAGGTTATACCTATGCCGACAGGGGGATAAATCTTGATAAAGCGGAGGAGATGATCGGAAAGGCCCTGCAACTAAAGCCGGGGAACGGCTATATGATTGACAGCCTGGGGTGGGTATATTTCCGGCAAAACAAGATGGATCAGGCAATAAAATACCTGAAGGAGGCATCAGATATCCTGCCTGACGATGCTGCTATTGCGGAACACTTAGGCGATGCCTATGCTAAGGCAGGTCGTACTAAGGATGCCCTCGAGGTATACAAACAGGCTTTGAAGTTAAATCCGGCAAATCGAGTCCTGCAAAAAAAAATAGATGAACTTATGGAGAAACAAAATAAGAGCAATAGCCAATGAGCGCTCCGGGTGACCTCTCTTTGAGAAGGTACGCCTTCCCTGTAGGTTTGCAATTTTTTCCTGCTTTTGTTCTCATTATCTCTTTTCTTTTTGCCTTTTCCGGATGTCTCCCCGGAAAAGTCCCTCTTTCTGCGGCTTATTTCTCCTCTCCCGAGAACGCCTTAGAAAAGGCTGCTTCAAAGGCTCATCTTAAAGGCACACTGAGGGCCATTGCCCGTATGGAGATCATCACCACCCGGGGAAGGTATCCTGCAAGGGTCGCCGTGATGTTGCAGAAGCCGTCGTTTTTAAGGGTTGAGACTATCCCCCTTATCGGTCCCCCCGATTTTTTCCTCTCTGTAAAGGGAAATGTTTTAAAGGTGTTTCTGCCCCGGAAAGGTGAGTTTTACATCGGTGAGGCAACCACAAAGAATCTCTCCTCTTTTTTCCCCATCAGTCTTCCGGTAGAGGAGATGCTCTCCATCCTGACCGGTACCTGTCCTGTTCTTGATGAGAGAGGTCAGACCCTGGAGGGAATTCCAGAAGGTAAACTATACCGGATAGATGTGACCTCTCAGAACAAGAAAATCCGGTCTCTATGGCTAGATCCGGCGGATAACCATCTGGTCAGGGTTGACGCCTTTGCTGATCAGGGGAATATCTTGTATTCCGTAAAATTTGAAGGTTTCGTCAGGGTGGAAAATGTAATTATTCCCCGAAAGGTGACCGTCGCCACCAGAGGGGCTGATAAACGAAGTATTACCATTGAGTATTCTGATCCCCAGCTTTCGGCAGAAACGGACCCGGAGGTATTTGATCTGCCGCTTCCTCCAGGCGTAGAGCCGATCATGATGAACTAATGGGAGTAAGTATTCAGCTTTGCTAACTAACCCTTCCTGGCGTCCTTCCAGAAATTCGGTGTCCTCTTGTTAAAGAATGCTTCGTGCGCCTCCTTTACCTCCGGTCGGTCAAAGAAATCCGGGGCAATCAGGGATAAGATCTTTTCAGAAGTCCATTTTATCTCGTTTCCCACAGCATTAAAACTCTGTTTCACTATTTGCAGGCAGGAGGGGGCAAGGCCGAATAGCTCCTCACACCATTTATCTACCTCCTCCTCGAGTTTGGCATTGGGGACAACGGCATTTACCAGACCCATTTCATAAGCCTGTCGGGCAGTGTACTGGCGGCAGAGCATCCCGACAGATTAAAATGATATCCATTTTTATTTTTACCTCCCTTAGTCAATTTTAGCCCGTTCGGATAAGGTTTGGAACGAGGCATATTCTTTCCTGTGACAATGTCGCCAAAAAGTAACTCCCTGGGATTCTGACTACCTTTTAGTTTGCAGTTTGACTTTGACGGTATCAAGTTGTAAAGATATAAAAGAACGTTTTGGGAAAAGTCAACGGTTATTTATTGACGCAGAGAGACCTTTGAAAAACTGGAAATTGTCTTCGTGAAGGGCGAATCAAAGATTTTTTCGGGCACCATGCCATCAAAGCGAAGCGCCCGCCAGGGCAACTGTTTGAAGGCAAAGCCTGAGTTTTGCCCTGGCAGCGAAGCGAGATGTGCATGGTCGAAAAAAGATTTTGAGCGCTTGCGAAGACAATTTTCAAAAGCTCTCGCAGAGATACTCCGGGTAGAGAGATGGATTTGCTTCTCGAAGGAATCGGTAAGGCATTTTATCTCCTCATCACTTTTGATCCTGAGGTAATGGGGATTACCCTGCTTTCTCTGCGGATATCCGGTACAGCCACGATCATCAGTTTACTGATTGGGATATCCGCAGGGACTTATGTTGCCCTCTCTGAATTTCCCTGGAAAAAGTTCGTTGTCAGTCTGTTTAATACCGGTATGGCTTTTCCACCGGTGGTGGTTGGCCTTTTTGTTACCATATTTCTGTGGAGAAGCGGACCATTGGGATTTCTGGAAATCCTTTACACACCGACAGCCATGATTATCGCCCAGGCCATCATTGCAACTCCCATTGTAACCGGTATCAGCCTGGCGGCTATTCAGCAACTTCCCGGAAATCTCCGGTTACAGATTCTTGCTCTCGGGGCTACCCGCTTTCAAATGGTCTGGATACTCATGAAGGAGGCAAGACTGCCCCTGCTGGCAGCAGTCATGGCCGGGTTCGGAGGGGTAATCTCTGAAATCGGCGCCTCCATCATGGTAGGTGGCAACATCAAGGGATACTCCCGGGTCCTGACGACAGCTACAGTTATGGAGACAAGCCGGGGAAATTTTGAGATTGCCATCGCTCTCAGTGTCATCCTTCTGTTGTTTGTCTTTTTGATTAATGCCATCCTCACACAGATACAACAGCAAGAGAGACCGAGATGAATGCAACGCCAGTATTGGAGGTAGAAAACCTGCTGGTAAAAAGGGGGGGAGTTACAGTTCTGGACATCTCCTCCCTTTTTATCAGGGAAAGAGAAATCCTTACCCTCATCGGACCGAATGGTACAGGAAAATCCACCGTCCTGCTTACCCTGGCCTGTTTGTTAAAGCCATTCCGGGGGACCATCATCTTCAAGGGACAAAGGGTGGATACACATCAGGCTGTATTTGCATATCGGAGAAAGCTCGCCATGGTCTTCCAGGAGCCACTCCTCTTTAATGCCACGGTTTTTGACAATGTCGCCTCGGGTTTGAAGATTCGCGGGATGGGAAAAGGGGAAATCCAGCGCCGGGTGATGGAATGTCTGGAACGATTTGGTATCAGTCATCTCAGCCGTCGCTCCGCTCGTAAGCTCTCCGGAGGAGAGGCACAGCGGACGAGTCTTGCCAGAGCCTTTGCCACACGCCCGGAGATTGTCTTCCTTGATGAACCCTTTGTCTCCCTCGATCCTCCCAGCCGGGAATCACTGATTGAAGATCTGGAAGGGATTCTCCGTGAAACGCAGACAACAGCGATACTGGCAACCCATGACTTGCAGGAAGCATTGAGGTTCTCGGATAGGCTTGCGGTGATGAATAAAGGGAAAATTGTTCAGATCGGTCCTCCGGCAGAGGTAATGGATCATCCGGTGGATCTGTTTGTGGCCTCATTTGTCGGCATGGAGACTCTCATGACGGGTAGTGTGATAGAAGCCGGCGAGGGGGAGGGGGCTTTTACTGTTTCCATTTCCGGTCATCATGTCCAGGTCGCAGGTGTTGCGACTCCGGGGGAAAAGGTGGTCTGTGGTATCCGCCCCGAACATATAACACTTTCGACCAATTCTGTCAGGGGAGAGCCAGGTATGGGAAATGTTCTTTCGGGAAAGATTTTAAAAATCATACCTCTGGGACTCTTTTGTAAGGTGTACCTCTACTGCGGTTTTGTGGTTGTTGCCTTTGTTGCCCATCAATCCGGGGAAAATTTGTCTCTCCAGGCGGGAAAGGCCGCAACCGTATCCTTTAAGGCAACGGCCGTTCACGTGATCCGGCAGGAAAAATAAGACCTTTATACTGTTTGACAGGGAGGGTTTTTTACCTATAATGACAACGTATTTTTGTAAGCATTCAGCCGTCAGCAAGATAAAGAAAAGTAATGAATTATCCATAAAACATTGCTTTAACAATGAGAAGGTGTTTTGTCTAATCCCCTGTTTTTTTACTGAAAGCTGACGGCTGATAGCTAAACGCCGACGTATTTTTAAAGTGCAGTTAAAGTCAGTAAAGACGTTCATATTTGATAAACAATGATAACCAATCTGGATACAAGTAGAATCGCAATTATTGGACCTGGCAGACTCGGAACGTCTTTTGCCTACAAGTTTGGCAGGGATAATAAGAGAGTAACCCTCTATTATCACGATGCAGATGTATGCCGGGCTATTAATAGAGAGCGCCTGAACCCGAAACACCTGACCCAGGATCTCGCTAAGAGATTGGGAGGTATAGATAAGGTTCCCAGATTGTCATCGAGGGTATATGCGACGAATGATCTGGAACGGGCGGTGGAGGATAACGATTTTATTTTTCTTTCCATCACCATGGACCGGCTTCCCGAGCTATTGAACTACCTGAAACCATTGATTGACAAGAAAGCCGGAGATACCTGTTTCATCTCCCCGATCAAAGGTCTTACTTCTGATGAAATTACAAAAGAACTGATTACGCCATCCCAGTTGATTAACAATTATCTGTACAATCTGAAGTATAAGTATCAGGTGGTTTGTATCGGGGGACCATTCTTTGATATAGATATCGCACTGGGAAATCCGGTGTGTGTCACCATTGCCGGGGGAAAGCGTATATCAAAGATTATCAGAGAGGATCTCATGAGATTCAACAGGAGGGAATTGTATTCCTATTATAATTTTGATATCGTTGGAGTAGAGGCATGCGGTTCTCTCAAGAATATTGTGGCAAACATCAAGGGAGTCACGGATTCTTTAGACCTCGGTGATTCCCTTCCCGGGACCATATTTGCGAGATCTGGTGTTGAAATAAGGTCCCTATCAAAATTGTTAGGTGGTAGTTTTCAAGCCTTTCACAGCCAAGCAGGCGTGGGAGATATGTACGTAACCGTTTCTTCCGAGGCAAGCAAGAATTACCGGTACGGCAAATTGTTCTATGAACTATTCACCGGTAATCCCATAGAAACGAACATCAAGGTGCTGGAGAGAATAGACGGGACACCGGAAGGTCCCTACACCATCAGGAATGTCCACAAATACCTGGAAAAAAAGAATATGTACAGTCCCTTGTTTCATTGCGCCTATAAGATATTTAACGAAGGGGGCAATAAAAAAGAGATTAAGGAACAGGTCATTCAGGCCTGCCAGTTCGATAGAAGAAAGAGTGAGTACATTGGGCCTGTATCGAGGGCCCTGTACAGGCTTATACCAAACCTGTGGTATCGAAGGCATAAAGGGTTATTGGCTAAGCTGGGAATTCCCGAAACGTAAAGTTCGCCACCAGTAAAAAGTATAAATTACCGATTTGGTGGAGGGCCACGCTCCGTCGTGGCCGTGAATGAGCCGATGAAGGACCTTTTTGACCAGCAGGAAAAGAGGATAGATAGCCGTCCCCTGGCGGACAGGATGAGGCCCCGCGCACTTGAGGACTATGTGGGGCAGTCTCATCTTTTAGCTAAAAATAGTTTGCTCCGTCGCGCCATAGAAGAGGATCACCTGTTTTCCATGATTTTTTGGGGGCCGCCTGGTTCCGGTAAGACCACCCTGGCCCGTGTCATTGCTCATGAAACAAAATCTTATTTTACAAGCTTTTCGGCTGTCCTTTCCGGCGTAAAGGAGATTAGGATAGTTATTGATGAGGCAGGCAGACAGTGGCGAGATCATCAAAAAAAGACTGTTCTCTTCGTTGATGAGATTCACCGGTTTAACAAGGCCCAGCAGGATGCCTTCTTGCCCCATGTGGAAAGTGGTCTCGTCACCCTGATTGGCGCAACGACGGAGAATCCTTCTTTTGAGGTCATTGCACCCCTTCTTTCCCGGTCGCGGGTCATGGTCCTGAAGCCTTTCTCCGACGAGGAACTCTCATGTATCGTAAACAGGGCCATCAATGATCGGGAAAGGGGTTTTGGGACCCTCTCTCTGGAAATTGAGTCGGAGGCCCTGGCGTATATCGTCTGGTCTGCCGATGGAGATGCCCGTGTCGCCCTGAACAATCTTGAAGCGGCTGTCTCTCTTCTGCAGATAGAGGAAGGAAAGGGAAGAAAAATTACCTCTGCCGCGGTAAAAATGGCCCTGCAGAAGAAAGCCTTGCAATACGATAAGAAGGGAGAGGAACACTACAACCTGATATCTGCTTTTCACAAAAGCCTGCGGGGGAGTGACCACGATGCAGCCCTTTACTGGCTGGGGCGCATGCTCATGGCCGGTGAAGATCCCCTTTACATCGCCCGCCGCATGGTAAGATTTGCCTCGGAAGATGTCGGCAATGCCGCCCCGGGGGCGCTTAACGTAGCTCTTTCCGCCATGCAGGCCTTTCAGTTCATCGGTCTTCCCGAAGGTGAGCTGGCCCTGGCCCAGGCCGCTGTTTATCTTGCCACGGCGCCCAAGAGCAATGCTCTGTATGTCGGCTATGGCAAGGTAAAGGAAACGATAAGGGAAACCGGAGCGCTTCCTGCTCCCCTGCACATCAGAAATGCACCCACACGATTGATGAAGGATCTCGGTTATGGCAGAGGTTACAGGTATGCCCATGACTTTGAAGATGGCTATGTCCCTCAGGAATATCTGCCGGAGAGACTTGAGAGGAGGGGACTTGCCTTTTATATCCCAACGGATAGGGGATACGAGAAGACAATCAGAGAAAGGATTGAACAGTGGCGAAGGGTTCGAGAGGCAACAAGAAAAAAGAAAGGGGAGGTCATGCGACCTCCACGAATTAAGGAGGAGTGAACGCAGGTTAATAAACAGAAGGGAGGGAAACAAATGGCAGTAGGTATAACTTCTTATGGGGCATACATTCCCATGTACCGGATGAATATGCAGACATTGGCCCGGACCTGGGGCAGTCCTGCGGGGAAGGGGGAAAAGGCGGTGGCCAATTGGGATGAAGACTCTCTTACCATGGCCACGGAATCTTCCGTTGATTGCCTCAACGGCCTGGACAGGTCAACGATTGACGGCCTTTATTTTGCGACCACCACCCCGGCTTACCGGGAGAAGCAAAACGCAAGCATCATCGCCAAGGTAATTGATCTCAGGAGGGACATCACGACAGCAGATTTTGCCAATTCGGTAAGGGGGGGGACAAACGCTTTGAAAGCCGCGATAGATGCGGTTAAGGCTGGATCGGCAAAAAGGTTCTTGGTTGCCGCAGCCGATTGTCGTGTGCCCGCCCCGGATTCTCAATTCGAGAGGCTTTTCGGCGATGGGTCGGCGGCCTTTCTGATAGGAGATTCCGATCTCGCCGTGGAAATTGAAGGAAGCGCCAGTATCTCGAGTGAATTCATGGATATCTGGAAGAGGGAGGAGGACAGGTACGTCCAGGCATGGGAGGAGAGATTTATCGTTACCAAAGGTTACCTGGCCCATCTTGAAGAGATAATCTCTATCATCTTCAAAAAGTATAAAGTTACTCCGAAGGACTTCAGCAAAGTCGTGTTCTATGCCTTTGATCAGAGGAGGCACCTTGAAATTGCGAAGAAGCTTGGTTTCGATCCCGCCACCCAGTTGCAGGACTCTCTTCTTTCCACGGTGGGGCATACGGGATCGGCTCAGGCCATGATGATGTTGGTCGCCGCCCTGGAAGAGGCCAAGCCGGGGGACAAGATACTCTTTGCCAATTACGGCGACGGGGCGGATGCCTTCATCCTGAAGGTATGCGACCAGATAGAGAAGATCAGGGACAGGCGGGGGATAAAGAAGAACCTTGCATCACGGATGGAACTGTCCTCTTATGGGAAGTATTTACATTTCCGGAACATTCTTGATTGGGGCAGGCAGCGGGAGCCTGAAAGGTTCGGAGCCCTGACCATGTCATGGAGGGATAGGAGCTGGCTCTTAAGTTGTCACGGGCATAAGTGCCGGCAGTGCGGAACCATACAATTCCCTATGCAGAGGGTCTGTACGTGGTGTCAGGCCAAGGATGACTTTGATGAGGTAAGACTGTCGGACAAAAAGGGGACGCTCTTTACTTACAGTATGGATAATCTGGCCACATCTGTAGATAAACCCACCGTCATTGCCATCGTGAACATCGTCGGAGGAGGAAGATTTTCCACTGTTTTGACGGATCGGGACACGGAAAAGATCAGTCCTGATATGCCGGTGGAATTTACCTTTAGAAGGGTTCACGAGGCGCAGGGTATTCACAACTATTTCTGGAAATGCCGGCCGGCAAGAGCATAAGGAGGGATGGAAGATGGCAGAAAGCTTTAAAGACAAGGTTGCAATTATTGGTATGGGTTGTTCCAAATTCGGTGAGAACTGGGACATGGGGAGTGAGGATATGGTGGTGGATGCCACCTATGATGCATTGGCGGATGCCGGGATCGAGATGAAAGATATTGATGCCGCATGGGTGGGCACAATAGGATTTCACGGTACGGGAACCGGGATGACGTCCACAGGGATCACCGGGGCGGCGATCTCGATGCCCTTGAAGCTCCAATACAAGCCCGTCACCCATGTGGAAAACGGATGCGCTACCGGGACGGATGCCCTGAGAAATGCCGCTTTTGCCGTAGCGGCCAAGGTCTACGACATCGTTCTTGTCGTAGGTGTTGAAAAGCTGAAGGATACCGGTTTCGGCGGACTTGGCGAGCTGGCTATACCTCCGCACCCCGTATTTGAAGGGGGTATAACCGCACCCGGCATGTATGCCCTTGCCGCCACGAGATATTTCAAGAAGTATGGACTGACCCCGGAGGAGGGAAAGAGGATGCTGGCCAAGGTCTCGGTAAAGAGTCACTACAACGCCTCCCGAAATCCCCGGGCGCATCTCCGCAATGTGATCACCGAGGAGCAGGTGATAAACGCGCCCGTAATTGCGTGGCCCCTCGGTTTATTCGATTGCTGCGGCGTAACCGACGGCGCGGCGGCGGCTATCCTGTGCCGTGCAGAGGATGCAAAAAAATTCAAAGACGACTATGTCCTTATCAAGGGATTGGGTCTTTCCGTAGGGCCGGGACAGGGAAGCATCAGGACAGATTATGACTTTACCATCTGGGATGAGACGGTACACGCCAGTAAACAGGCATACGCCATGGCAGGAATAACGAATCCCCGGAAAGAGCTCGACCTTGTAGAGTGCCATGACTGTTTCTCCATCTCCGAAGTTATTGCCGTGGAGTCTATGGGGCTCTGCGAGAGGGGAAAAGCGAGAGCGGATATAGAGTCCGGGGCCTGGACCCAGAAGGGGGAGATACCTGTCAATCTCAGCGGAGGGTTGAAAGCCTTTGGGCATCCCATCGGCGCCAGCGGTTGCAGAGAGGCCTTCGAGATATACCAGCAGCTCCTGGGAAGAGCAGAGGATAAGACACGCCGGTTGAAAAATCCCCGGATGGGGCTGGTTCATAATCAGGCTGGTCTGCCGGGAAAGTTCATGTGCGCGGTGGCCATTTATGGTCTTCCTTAAAGGTTATGTAAGCGTTCAGCCGTCAGCGATCAGCGATCAGCGATTAGTAAGACAGGTCAAAACAAAAACACTGTAGTACTATTTGCCCATAAATTTGGGAGCCCTTTTTTCCTTAAAAGCTTTTATTGCCTCTTTGTGATCTTCAGTGGCATAACAGATTGAATTAAATGTAGCCTCATTTTCAAAAGCTGCTTCCAGGGTTCCCATTAACCCCATTCTCATTGCTCTTTTGGTTAAACCTAAGGAAATGGCAGGTAAACTACTTAACTCTGAAGCCAGTTCCATGGTAGTTTTTTCTAGTTCTTCCAGGGGGACAGCTTTATTTACAAGGCCGATCTCCGCTGCTTCTTTTCCACTGATTCGCCGCGCGGTTAAAACTAACTCGAGGGCTTTTGAGTAGCCAATTATCCTTGCCAGCGTATAGGTGACACCTGTTTCAGGTATTATACCTACTTTGACAAATTCTGTAGCCAGAACAGCATTTTCAGCAGCAATTCTAATATCTCCCAGAAGTGCTACGCCGAGCCCTACTCCAATTGCAGCTCCGTTGATGGCAACAATCACGGGCTTTTCAATTTCTACCATTTTACCCATTTGCCTTTGGACTCTATATACTATAGAGCGAATTTCATTAGGAGTTGACTCGGAGATCAATTTCAAAAGGGACATATCTCCACCTGAGCTAAAGACTTTACCCTCCCCTGTTAAAACTATAACCTTAGTATTCAGGTCGTTCTTTGCAAAATCAAAACATTTTTCTAATTCATCAAAGGCTTCGGAATCCAAGGCATTAAGAACTTGCGGTCGGTTTATCTTGATAATTAGAATACCATTTTTCTTATCAACCTTTAGAGTGTTGTATGTCATTCCAAAATCCTCCTGTCAAGAGTAAATAGAATTGTCCGGTTTTGTAGCAAATGAATTGTCCGCTTTTTCTGTTCTTCAAAGGGGCCCTTTTTTT
>JASEGZ010000019.1 GCA_030018935.1 Syntrophales bacterium | reverse complement strand
AAGCGGACAATTCATTTGCTACAAAAGCGGACAATTCTATTTACTCTTGACAGTAAATTTATCATTATATAAAAAATAATAATAAGCGGAAAAAACTCCTCATTAGTTTCCCTTTGCTATGGGGGAGGTAGGGGGATTAATTTAAACATGCAGGTATTCAGTCATTGAGATAAAGGAAGATAGAGCGGCATGGTGATCCTGGGTATTGATGTAGGTGGTACGCATACGGATGCTGTCCTCATAGAAAACTTCAGGGTGAAGAAAAAGGCAAAGGTCCTTACGAACGAGAGAGATCTCCTTGATTCGCTATGGAAGGTGACAGACGACCTGTTAAAGGAGGAAAATCCTGAAAGGTTGGAAAGGGTCGTTCTCAGTACCACCATTTCCACCAATGCCATTGCTCAGGGCAAGACCGACAGGGTGGGGATGATTCTGGTCAGCGGTCCGGGACTCTCCCCCTCGCTTTTACGAATCAATGAGGATTGCCATTTTATTTCCGGTTATGTCAATCATCGGGGCATGGAGATCGCCGGGATTGATCGGGATAATGTATCCCGGATTGGTGAACGTTTCCAAAGGGACGGAATTGACCATTGCAGCATTGTGGGGAAATTTTCCACAAGAAACCCGCACCAGGAGATAGAGATCCATGAAATCATCGCCACCCATGTAAGACATGTATCCCTCGGCCATCGCATGTCCGGACACCTCAACTTTCCCCGGCGTATAGCAACAACCTTCCTCAATGAGGCCATCCGGGAGATATACAGTAACTTTGTAAAACAGGTTTCAAATTTAATGCATTTAAGAAATATTTCTATTCCAATTTACATCCTCAAGGCGGATGGAGGAACCATTGATATTGCTCAGTCCTGTGAATTTCCCGTGCAGACAATACTTTCCGGTCCCGCTGCCAGCATCATGGGTATCCTGAGCATGGTTGAACGCAGAGATGATGCCATTGCCCTCGACATCGGCGGGACAACCACGGATATTGCCGTTTTTGCGGAAGGAGTTCCCCTTCTGGAGGCAGTGGGTGTCACCATTTTCGGCCACAGAACACTGGTCAGGGGACTACGGATAAGGTCTATCGGTGTGGGAGGTGACAGCAGGGTCAGATGTGAAGACGGCGGGATCGTTATCGGTCCTGAAAGAGAAGGGCCGGCTGCCGCCTTCGGGGGACCTTTCCCTACGCCGACGGATGCCATGATCGTCCTCAGCCTGACTTCGATCGGTGAGAGGGGAAGGGCGAAGGGGGCCCTGTTGCCGATAGCCCTGAAGATGCAATGTAGCGTTGAGGAAGTGGCTAAGACCATTTTTGAGCAAACCTGTGAGAAGATTGCTTCTGCTGTCCTGGATGAAATGGAAGCAATCAACAATCGTCCTGTCTACACGATACACGAGATACTTGAGGACAGAAGATTGGAACCGAAGATACTGTACGTGGTTGGTGGTCCCGCCAGGCCCATGGCCTTCCGTCTCGGAGAGATGTTGGGTTGTCCTGTTTATATTCCTGAACATGCGGAAGTGGCGAACGCCATAGGGGCGGCCCTGGCACGGACAACGGCGGAGATGGCGATCCTTGCCGATACCGAGCAGGGGACTCTGACCATCGGTGAGGAAGGCGACCGGATTGCCATTCCCCCGCGATTTACCCGGGAAGATGCCATCAGGATCGCCAAAGAAAAGCTTCGAGGAAGGGCGATAAAAATGGGGGCGAAAGAGGAAGACATGGCGATTGAGGTCACTGAAGATCAGGAGTTCAACATGGTAAGGGGGTTCTACACAACCGGCAAAAATATCAGGGTCAGGGTTCAGGTTAAGCCCGGTCTGATAGCCTCTCTCAGGACGTAGGACGTGATATGCTGAAAAAGGAAAGAAAGACGGGGCTCATCTTCTTTCCCGCCTTCGACTGGGCCATTTCTCCGACTCATCCGGAGAGGGAAGAAAGACTCCTCTACACGCAGGACCAGGTCTTTGAAGAGGGACTTCTTGACTTTGATAATATTATAGAATTCAAACCTGGCGTGGCTGTTGACGATGATATCAACCGTGTTCACATCTGTGTCCCCGATACAAGAAGCGTGATTACCGAATCGCATCTCATCTCGGCGGGTGGGGCGATAACGGCGGCGGAAAAGGTCATGAAAGGGGAAGTGGACAACGCGTTTGCCCTGGTCAGACCGCCGGGTCATCATGCAATGCTGGTCGTCCACGGCGCCCGTGGTTTCTGCAACGTCAATATCGAGGCCATCATGATTGAATACATAAGAAAGCATTACGGCCCCCAGCGTGTCGCCATTATAGATACCGACTGTCATCACGGGGATGGCACTCAGGATATTTACTGGAATGACCCCAACACCCTGTGCATTTCTATCCATCAGGACGGAACGACACTGTATCCGGGAACCGGTTTTCATAGAGAATTCGGCGGCCCCAACGCCCTCGGCGCCACCATCAATATACCTTTGCCGCCAAGGACGTCGGATGAGGGATTTCTCTACATTCTGGATCATGTGATTCTGCCCATCTTAGATGAATTCAAACCGGATCTCGTGATTAATTCGGCGGGACAGGACAACCACTACTCAGATCCCATCACCGATATGCGCTTTACTGCCCAGGGGTATGCCCTGCTGAATGACAGACTCTCACCCCACATCGCGGTCCTCGAAGGGGGATACTCTATTGAAAAAGCCCTCCCCTATGTCAATGTCGGTATCATTTTAGCGATGGCAGGTCTGGATTACAGCAATGTGAGAGAACCGGACTATGATCCTTTAACCATCAGGCAGTCTGACGAGATCAGCCGGTATGTAGAAAAGGAAGCGGCGGAAATCTACACCCTCTGGGGAAAAAGAGATTTGATGAGGGAAAAACTGATCGGAAATGCAGAATACGTAAGACGGAAAAAGCCTATCTATTACGATACCGACGGTATCAGCGAACAGCAGGAAGAAACCGTCAGGGTTTGCAATGATTGCGGGGGGATAGTCACTATTGATTCTGCCGCCGATACAGGAAACAGGATATTTGCCGTCATTATTCCGGGACAGAGCTGCCCCGCCTGCAGAGCCAAAGGTGAGGAGATATATACCTCAACCGGTAAAGATAAGTATAATTATGTTTATCTTCAGGACAGAGAGAGGGACATCTTCCTCGTAAAATAAGAACGGGCGGAAAGAAGGCTTATCCCGCCCGTCCAAAATTTCCCTCATCTGATCCCTGATGTTATTAATTATTCAAGAACGACCAATACCTGGTCTGTATCAACCTTGTCCTTTTCTTTGACCCTTATCTCAACGACCTTCCCGTCTTTGGGTGCATAAATCGGGTTTTCCATCTTCATGGCCTCAAGAATAGCCACCTCTTCATCTTCCTTTATTTGATCGCCAACTTTCACCAAAACCTTCAAAATAGTTCCCGGCATAGGGGCCGTGACTTCCACACTCATTTAATTACCTCCTTTTTTAAATTTTAAATTTTTAGATCCTTCACCTGACAGTTCAGGGACGATGCTTCTCCGGCAATACTGCCTTTGCTGCCCAGTCCTTGGGGATCTTCTGACCAGGCTCCTCCCCTAATTTTTGTATCAGCTTCGGGAGGCCAGGGCGGGCAAACTCCGGATGGCCCTCTTTCATGGTCCGGCCGTTGTAAATGGCTTCAGATCGCAGTCTCCGACCGATCGTCTTTTCCATTTTTGCTCCCAGCCACAAAACACGATCCACATCATAGCCGTGCTCGATGCCCAGTTCATCAATCATCACCAGCAGATCTTCCATGGTGATAAGACCCACGTACCTCGGGTCCCTGTAATAATACTCACCCGTTCCCCTAACCGGGCAGTCATCGAGGAAGTTTGTCGGCTGCCCCCCCAATCCGCCGAGGGTCCCCTCAAAGCGGTTAATGCCGGCCTGGAGGGCCGCCAGGACAGAAGCGCTGGCAATACGCTTGGTTTCATGGAAATGGGCCAGATGGACTTCCGGATAGGGTATCTCGTCAAGGACCATCGAAAAATAGCGGTAAACCTGATCTGCAGAAGCGGAACCATCATGGTCGGCATGTTCAATGTCATAGGCGCCAATTTCCAGCCAGCGCTTGGAAAACTCCACGGCATCCTCTAATTTAGTGGCCCCGGTGATGGGGCTTCCCCAGATGGTACTCACGGTACCGCACATCTTTATACCAACATCAGCCGCCTTTTTGATACACCGCTCGGCCTCCTTCCAGTACTGGGAAAGGGTTGAGCCGGAATTGGCAAAATGGTGCTCGGGATCGGTGGAAACCATCATCAGGATACGATCAGGACCGATCCCCCTTTTCTTAAACTCAATGGCTGTGTCCACGGCCGTCTCACGAATGGTAACGGCCGTAAAGGTGATGTCATCACAGCTTATACCAGCCTTTTCACATCGTTTTTTGAACCTCTCACCCCTGAAATAGGCAAGTACCTGCTGGGCATCCCTGAACTGGGGAATACCTTCGGGACTTCCCAGGTTGGTTAACTCGATCTCCCTACACCCCGCCAGGATCATCTCTTCCCCGTAAAAGATCTTGGCCGCCGTGGAGACAAACTTTTCCTCATGCTGGAGGCCATCACGGAGCGTAATATCACCGATGGTTACCTTCTTTGGCATCCTGGAAAATATCTTCCAGAAATCGTACTCTGTCATAAATCACCTCTGTTGCAAAATTATTCTCCCTTAAAGACGGGTTTGCGTTTTTCGGCAAAGGCGGCAAGGGCCTCTTCACGGTCCCTCGTGGGAATGGTTGCCTCGTATGCCTTTGACTCGAGCGGCAGGGCCACGCCAAGACTCGCCTCGATACCGTAATTAATGGCAAACTTCGCCTGGGCAACGGCAATCGGGCCGTTTTTTGCGATTTCCCGGGCCATCTGACGGGCTGCCTCCATCAGTTGGTCAGCCTCTACAACCTTGTTGACAAGGCCGATTTCCCGCGCCTCTTTAGCGTCAATTCTTTTTGCGGTAAAGATCAGTTCCTTGGCCTTAGCTACGCCGACGATCCGGGGGAGCCGCTGGGTGCCGCCGGCGCCGGGGATGATGGCCAGACTTGTCTCTGTCAGGCCCATGACAGCATGGGAAGAGGCGATGCGAAGATCGCAGGCCAGCGCCAGTTCCATGCCCCCGCCAAAGGCGAAACCGTTAATCGCAGCGATAACGGGAACACGCACCTGCTCTACCGCGGTAAAGGTGCTGCGAATCGTATAAATAAACCGGCGGACCTGATCCGGTGTCAGCGTCCTTCTTTCCTTCAAATCGGCCCCAGTGGAAAAGGCGGCCTTCTTCGGGTCGTCCCCGCCGGCGCCGGTAATGATAATACATCTTAAACCTGCATCAAAATTGGACTCCCTTATCGCCTTGTCCAGAGCGGCCAGCAGGTCAAAGTTAAAGCAGTTCATCGCCTCCGGGCGGTTAATGGTAAGAATCAGGATCCCCTCTTCCGTCCTTTCCTGCAGCAATATATCCGCCATATCGTTTCCTTTATCCTTTCAGACTTTCATATCTCCCCAGATGGACTCTTTCATGGGTACATGGAGGGCAATTTCAAAGGCCCGGGCGAGCTTATCACGGGCTTCGCTGAAGGCGATCACGCCATCGTGAAACAACAGGGAACCGGTGTAGAAGGGATGACCCTCATCATCATAGCGGTCTCTCATCATCTGGCGGAATCTGGCCATCTCTTCTTCGTCAACCGCCCCGCCTTTATCCTCGACATTTTTCCTCCTTACCGTCTCCAGGATGAACCCCGCCGTCTCACCGGACATTACGGTAGTCCGGCCCCTCATATTGGTAAAGGCGAATCTCGGTTTGAATGCCCGGCCACACATCCCGTAGTTGGCTGCCCCATGGTCGGGACCGATCACATAGGTAACCTTGGGTACCTCTAAACAGGAACAGGTACGGACCATATCCGCCCCGTATTTCCCGATACCACCCCACTCTTCCGCCTTACCGACCATGTAGCCGGGTGAACCCTGGAGGAAGAGAACGGGTATCTTTGAGTTGCCGCAACGGATCATCCACTCCGTGGCCTTTCTCGCTGCCTCGATATAGATGATCCCACTGGCATTGGAGGCGATAACTCCTACGGGGATTCCTTTCAGCCACATCTTCCCGCAAACAATGGATTCCCCGCGCCCGGGGCCATAGGACGATTTGTACTCATGAAAGTAGCCGTCATCGGCGAGGCATTTGATCGTATTTTTGATGTTGATATAACGATACGTATCTATGGGTGTGCAGCGCATCATTTCTTTGTAATCGCACTTCGCCTCCTTAGTCTCTCTCCGGTCAATATAAAGTTTCTGAGGGGGTTCAAAGTCCATCATTTCACGAAGCTTGGCAATTCCCTCTTCCTGGCTTTTCACAAAATGATCGCAACCGCCGGAGTGCTGGGTATGAACATAGGCGCCACCTAAATCTTCCATGGAAACGGTCTCCCCGATGGCCGATTTTACCATGGGGGGACCGGCCAGAAAGGCATAGGCCAGCTTTTCGATCATGATTGATTCGGATGCTAAATACACAATGTAGGCGCCTCCCGCGGTGTTCCCGCCGGTGGAAAGGGTGTACTGCTTGATCCCCCTGGCAGACATGCGGCACATGTTATAGAACATGCTCCCGAAGTGGCCATCGTCGGCAAAACAGCCTACCTGCAACGGGAGGTTAATACCACCGGAATCGGCGATATAGATACAGGGAAGTCCGCATTGTTCGGCAATCTCCTGGGCGCGCATGTGCTTCTTCAAGGTAATGGGGAAATAGGTCCCTGCGGCATAGCGATTCTCATTGGCAATAATCATACAATCCTTACCCCGCACTACACCGACACCGGTAATAACACCACCGCCGGGGATATGGCCGCGCTTCTCCTCTTCGTAAACCTCTCCGCCGTAAAGTTTCTTCTTGCTGATGTCGTAACCGGCATCAATGCCAAGTTCAAAGAACTCTGTCCCTGGATCAATCAGCATCTCGATCAGCTCACGCATCGGTTTTTTACCCTGTCGGGTCAGACGTTCCACCTGCGCAGCGCCACCGATGTCGTAAGCCTCTTCCCGATGCTTCATCACGATGGCATCCTGTTCCTCCCAGTGTTTCAGGTTGGCTTCCCTCTCCCTTTCCAACCCTTCGGCTTTCGTCAGCCTTTGCCTTTTTTCTTCCGGCATCTATTACCTCTTAATTCTATGTTTATTTTACCTGGTTACCCCTGTAAGATAGCGGATAAAAGAGTTATCGTCAAGACAAAAAAACAAGCAGTCATATGACTTGACAAGGTAACAGTTTTGAGATACTAATTGCGATATTTTTGAGCTGTGCGTTTAGGCTTTTTCACCGCAAAGGCGCAGAGTACGCAGGGATTACTTCTTTGTTGTTTTCCGTTGAGAGGGACGGAAAACAACAAACTCAAGCCTCACGGCATATAAAGGAATGCTAAAGTATATTCGATCTCCCCCTATCTTTAACCATTCCGATGAAATCGCGATTGAGATTATTTCTTTTCTGCCCTCTCAGCAGAAAAGAAATAATATTTTTCCTCTGCGACCTCTGTGTCTTGAGCGCGGCGGTGAAAAAGTAACTGAAATTACAAGATCAAATCTAACCGCACGGGTTGAATATTTTCAGGAATAGAGGTGAATAACATGTACTTCACAGAGGAATTGCTGGATCAATCTAGAGAGATCATGAAAAAGTGGGAGGACGAGGTGAGGAAAATTGTGAGCACAGTACCGGATCAGAAAGCCCGCTGGTCCACGGTATCAGACCTCGAAATCAAAAGGCTCTATACCCCGGAAGACATCAAGGATATGGATTTTGCCCGGGACATCGGTGTTCCCGGGGAATTTCCCTTCCTGCGCGGTAATCAGGCCACTGGCTATCGGGGAAGGCACTGGACATTCCGGATGTTTTCCGGCATGGGCACCGCCAGAGACACCAACAGGCGCTGGCGCCTCCTGCTGAGAGAAGGCCAGACAGGTCTCAGCACGGCCTTCGATTTTCCAACTCTTATGGGTTATGACAGCGATTCCCCCAAGGCCCGCGGCGAATGCGGCAAGTGCGGCGTTGCCATTGACACACTCGAAGATTTTCTTACCCTGATGGACAGGATTCCCATGGAGCAGGCAACCACCTCGATGACCATCAATCCGCCGGCCACGGTGCTCTGGGCAATGTACTGTGCTGTGGCTGAACTCAGAGGTGTTCCACTTTCCAAAATCGGTGGCACTATCCAGAATGACATGCTCAAGGAATTTATTGCCCAGAAGACCCTGATGTGTCCCCCCGAACCGTCGGTAAAACTTATCAGTGACACTGTGGAATTTGGGGCGAAATATGTTCCCAGGTGGAATACGATCAGCATCAGCGGTTATCATATCCGGGAAGCCGGTTCCACGGCAGTTCAGGAACTTGCCTTCACCCTCCGTAACGGCATAGAATATGTCGAAGATGTCATCCGGCGCAAGGGTCTTGATGTGGATGACTTTGCCCAGAGGCTATCGTTTTTCTTCAATTCCCATATAGATTTCTTTGAGGAAATCTGCAAAATGCGGGCCGCCAGAAGGATGTGGGCCAGGATCATGCGTGACCGTTTTAAAGCCAAAAATCCGAGATCATGGTGGATGCGCTTTCACACCCAGACGGCGGGGTGTTCGCTGACAGCCCAGCAGCCGTACAACAATGTTGTCAGGACGGCAATCGAAGCCCTGGCAGCCGTATTAGGAGGCACCCAGTCCCTGCATACCAATTCCCTCGATGAGGTTTTGTGTCTCCCCTCGGAACAGGCCGTGGAAATAGCGTTGAGAACCCAGCAGATCATTGCGGAAGAAACCGGTGTTGCCAATACTATTGACCCCCTGGCCGGATCGTATTTTATAGAATCCCTGACCAATAAAATGGAAGAGGCGGCCTGGGAATATATCCATAAGATTGATGACATGGGGGGTATGGTGGCGGCTATTGAAAAAGGGTTTCCTCAAACAGAGATCGCCGATGCGGCATATGCCTTCCAGAGGCAGCTCGAAGCGAGTGAAAAGATCATGGTGGGCGTCAATAAATACACGACAGCCAGAGATCAGGTGATTCCCCGTGTGGGAATAGATGATAGCGTTGAGATGGAACAGATCGAAAGATTAAATGCCGTCCGCAGAAAGCGTAGCCATCAGGCCGTCCGCAGAAGTCTTGACGACCTGAGAAATGCCTGCAAAAAAGAGAATAACGTTATGCCTTACTGTATTGAAGCCGTTAAAAATCTGGCCACTGTCCAGGAGATATGCGACGTGTATCGGGAAGCTTACGGCGAGTACCGCGACCCTGGATATTATTAAACAGGCACAAAGGCACAAAGCACCAAAGGCACAAAGTCGAGAGATCTGAAGAGAATGAGTTGCTTAAGTTCCTATAAGATGTTTACAAAGCGGTATCTGGTTGTGTCCTACATTCCGATCGTATTCCTGCAACTTTGTGCCTATGTGCCTTTGCCTCTTTGTGCCTGAGTAGTTACAAGGGAGGGAGGCATGGCCCAGAGGAAAATTCGTGTCATGGTGGCGAAACCAGGTCTTGACGGCCACGACCGTGGCGCCAGGGTGCTGGCCAGATGTTTTCGTGAGGCAGGTTTTGAGGTTATTTACACAGGTTGCCACCAGAGCCCAGAGCAGATTGCTACCGCGGCAATGCAGGAAGATGTAGATCTGGTTGGTCTCAGTTGTCTTTCCGGCGCCCACCGGCACCTGTTTCCCAAGGTTGTGGAATTGCTAAGGGAACAGGGAGCCGAGGATATTATTGTGATTGGAGGGGGCATCATTCCCGACGAGGATTTTAAGATGCTCTACAATGCCGGTCTTAAAGCGATTTTCACCCCTGGTGCCCCCCTTGCGACAATTGTGGAGTGGGTGAGGAATCATGTAGTTCCGAGGTCGTAGGAAACAAGTCGTAAGTCGTAAGTCATAGGTCATAGGAAAAGGAAAATAGAGACCTTTGAAAAACTGAAAATTGGCTTCGTGAAGGGCGAATCAAAGATTTTTTCGGGGAGGGGGGCTCTGCCATCGCAGCGAAGCGCCCGCCAGGGCAACTGTTTGAAGGCGAAGCCTGAGTTTTGCCCTGGCAGCGAAACTAAATGATGCATAATCGTCAAAAGATTTTGAGCCCTTGTGAAGTCAATTTTCAAAGGTCTCAAATAATAAATGAGGAGTTTTGAAAATATGAAAAAGGCAGAAAAGATAAGAGAAGGGGATGTGCGGACGGCCACTCGCCTGATCAGAAATTTGGAAGACCGTCTCCCCGAAGCAAAGACAACGCTCAAACACATCTTTCCCTATACAGGTAAGGCCCATATTGTAGGTATCACCGGTTCACCAGGGGCGGGAAAAAGTACCCTTACCGATGCTCTGATTACGTCATTTAGAGAAAAGAAGAGAACCGTTGGCGTCCTGGCGGTAGATCCGACCAGTCCCTTTACCGGTGGGGCTATTCTCGGTGACAGAATCCGCATGCAACGACATGCCGAGGATTCTGAGGTATTTATCAGAAGTCTGGCGACCAGAGGGGCCCTCGGCGGTCTCTCCAAGGCGGTCGGTGATGCCGTTCATATCCTCGATGCCATGGGAAAAGATGTCATCATCGTGGAGACAGTGGGTGCGGGACAACAGGAGGTCGAAGTCGTCAACCATGCCCACACCGTCATTGTAGTTATGGTACCCGGCATGGGAGACGAAATACAGGTAATGAAGGCGGGGATCATGGAGATCGCTGATATTTTTGTGATTAATAAAGCAGACCGCGAGGGTGCACAACAGCTTTACAGCCTGATAGAGGCCATGCTCAATATGGCACATGACTTCCCCGGCGGATGGAGACCTCCTGTAATCATGGTGGAAAACGTGTTTGAACCGGTCTCGTTTAAAGAGAAGGTTGAAGAGCTATCCCTTAAAATTGATGAGCACTATCAGCACCTGACAGGTAGTCAGCTCTTGGGTGACCGTCTCCGCAGGAAGACGATCGTTGAGATCAATGAAGCTCTCCGTGACTTTATCCTGGAACCGGTTTTAAGAGACCTCGTGACAAGCGGTGAATTCGACTGCATGGTAGAAAAATTGACCCACAGAGAATCTGATCCTTACACACTTGCCGAGGAGGTGGCAAGACGTTACCTTAAAGAGAGCCACTAACCCCCCTCCTCTAAGGCCGTCAGTTCTTCCCTTACCACTCTACCGCGCAGGAGGGGAGGGTGGTAAGGGTGTGAACAGTCCTGAATTAATAAATCATCTGATAGATGGTAACAATTGCCGGTGCTGTAACGAGGGACACTACCGACATTAACTTGATCAGGATATTCATGGCGGGACCTGAGGTATCCTTGCAGGGATCACCCACGGTGTCACCGATGACGGCTGCCTTATGTACTTCAGAGCCTTTACCGCCTAAATTACCCTTTTCGATATACTTCTTCGCATTATCCCAGGCGCCACCGGCATTGGCCAGAAAAAGGGCCAGGATAACACCGGACAGCGTCGCTCCTGCAAGGAATCCGCCGAGGGCCTGAGGCCCGATGAATACACCTACCAGAACTGGCGCCAATACCGCTGAAACTCCGGGAACAATCATCCTTTTAAGCGCCCCCGTGGTGGCAATATCCACGCACCTGTTCGAATCCGGAGGTGTCTTACCCTCCATGAGCCCGGGGATTTCTCTGAACTGTCTTCTTATCTCATTGACCAGATCGAAGGCCGCTTTTCCCACAGCGGTCAGTGTCTGTGAGACCATCATACAGGGAAACAACACGCCGAGAAACGCCCCTGCGAGCACATGCGCCTCGGTGAGGTCGAGGGCGAATTTTTCAAAGCCGGGGAAGGTCCTGACAGTGGAGACGTAAGCGGCAAACAGGGCCAGTGCGGTCAGCGCCGCCGAACCAATGGCAAATCCCTTACCGATCGCCGCTGTTGTATTGCCTACCGCATCCAGCCCGTCGGTAATCTCCCTCGTATGGGGTGGCAGTTTGGCCTGTTCGGCAATGCCACCGGCGTTATCCGCTATCGGTCCGTAGCTGTCCACAGACATCGTCATGGCAACGGTACCGAGCATTCCGACACCAGCAATGGCAATCCCATAGAGACCGGCACAGATATAGGAAACCCAGATGGCGATGGCGATGAAGAAAACAGGTGCGATCACACTTTCAAAACCGACGGCGAGGCCATTGATAATATTTGTTGCCGGACCTGTCTGGGAAGCCTCGGCTATCCTTACGACAGGGCCACGGCCTGTACCCGTATAGTATTCCGTAATTCCTCCGATCAACATGCCAGTGACAATGCCGAAGAGGTTAGCCCAGAATGGTCCCAAACTGCTGATCATTCCTGCAGCTTTCAACTCTTCCGCCGTTATGTTTGCCGTTGAGTACTTGACCACGAAAAATGAGGCGATGATAAAGAGAATCCCGGCGATGTACAGGGAATTGCTGAGGGCCGCTTGTGGTCTCAGGTTCTTCAGGAAATTGAAGAAGCCGATCCCGATAATTGATGAGATCAACCCTGCCATGATAAACAACATGGGAAGGGACATCCATACCATCTTGTGTGTGCCCATGGTGGCGCCAATGGCAATAGCAGCGACTACGGCACCACAGTAAGATTCGTAGAGGTCTGCACCCATACCGGCGATATCCCCCACGTTATCCCCCACATTATCCGCGATGACACCAGGGTTCCGGGGGTCATCCTCGGGGATCCCCGCTTCAATTTTACCGACCAGATCGGACCCCACATCCGCGCTCTTGGTGAAAATACCACCGCCGACACGGGCAAAGAGGGCAATGGAAGAGGCGCCCATGCAGAAACCGTTGATTACGGTAGGGTTTTTCCCGGAAAAGAAGTAGAAGAAGATGCCCAAGCCGAGCAATCCGAGGCTGGCTACGGACAGCCCCATAACCGACCCCCCATAGAAAGCCACCGTCAGGGCCTTCCCCTGGCCATGTTCCCTGGCCGCTTCCGTTGTTCTGGCATTGGAGTACGTTGCCGCCTGCATACCGAAAAGTCCTGCCAGCATCGAACAAATTGCCCCCGATGCGAAAGCGACCGATGACATCTTTGATTCCAGGGAAAAATAGAGTATCAGAAAAACAACAACCAAAAAGATCGCGATAATCTGATACTCCTTCTTCAAAAACACCATCGCCCCCGCATGGATCTTATCCATAATCTCTACCATCTCTTTATTCCCTGGGGGGAAAGAGACAACATACCTGTAAATGATAAACGCCAGTAACAACCCGATAACACCCAGCCACGCCGCATAATCAACTAAAGCTCCCATAACCTTTGTTTATACCTCCTCATCTAAGTTTTTTGTGAGACCTTTAACATTAAATTTATTCATTGCCGTCTGGATACCGGATGAAATAACCTCCCCCACGGCATCACATGCCCGGCTGGTAATGTCAGGTAAGATTTTCATTTCCTCCTTAGAAAAACACCCTAAGACGTACTCTTCCACCATTGTCCCGGGAGGCGGCTTCCCTATCCCCAATCTGACCCTAATAAACTCTGACCCGCCGAGATAATCTATGATAGATCCCAATCCTTTATGCCCTCCGTACCCTCCGCCTTTCTTTAAACGAATTATTTCGAATGGCAGGTCGAGGTCGTCATGAACAACGATCAGATCTTCAAGACCCGCTTTAAAGTATTCCGTAAGCTTCCTTACCGCAACGCCACTCAGGTTCATAAAGGCCTGAGGTTTGGCAAGCAAAACCGTGGTCTCGTCAATTTTCCCCTTTCCGAAACGTGCGTCGAAGCCTCTCTGACTGAGGGATATGTTCTGCCGCTGCGCCAATTTATCGAGGACCAGGAACCCCATGTTATGTTTACTGAATTGGTACTGGCTGCCAGGATTTCCCAGCCCGACTATCAGCCTCACCGGGGGACCTTACTCTTTTTCCTCTGCGGACGATTTAGATTCATCTTCCTTTTCAGTTTCAGCAACGACTCTCGGGGCTGTCACCATGGCGATCACCGCATCTTCAGGATCAAGAATAGTTACACCATCCACCGGCTTAATGTCACGTACCTTGATCGCGTCGCCGATACGAAGCCCGCTGACATCCACCTCAATAAATGCGGGGAGTACTGCCGGAAGGCAGGAAACTTTCAGTTCTCTTTTCAAATGTTGAAAATTGCCCCCCTCTTCAATACCTACAGGCTTCCCTATAAAATGAAGAGGTATATCAAAGACAAGCTTATCATCCATACTGATTTCACAAAAATCAGCATGATAAAATCTTCCCGTGATCGGATTGGTCTGGAGCTCTTTGAGGACCGAAAACTTTTCCATCTTCCTATCCTGATCATCAATGACGAGCTTGATGAATACATTCTCTTCTTTTTCTCTTATCAACTTCAGCAGCGCGGAAGAATTTATTGACAACAGCATCGTCTCCGTCCTCGGTCCGTAAAAAACTGCCGGGATCAACCCTTCCCTTTTCAATCTTCTCGCCGGTCCCTTTCCAGATTCCTTGCGGATACAGGCCCTTAACTCACTTGCCTTCATTTATCCTCCTAAATAAAAAGCGAACTGACCGAATCATTGTAGTAAATCCTTCTCACTGCCTCACTTAGCAATCCAGCAACAGAGAGGACCTTAATGCGACCGCAGGCTTTTGCTTTTTCCTGCAGAGGGATCGTATCCGTGACCACAACCTCTTTTATGCAGGAATTTTCAATCCTCTCTATGGCCAGCCCCGAAAGAACAGAATGGGTGCAACAGACGAAAATCTCAGTGGCGCCTTCCTCCTTCAGGGCTTCGGCTCCCCCTACCACGGTTCCTGCTGTATCAATCATATCGTCGAAAATGATGACTTTTTTACCCCTTACATTACCGATGATATTCATGACCTGCGCCTCATTCGGCCCTTCTCTTCTCTTATCAATGATGGCAAGGGTTGCCCCTAACCTCTTACCAAACGCCCTTGCCCTTTCAACACCACCGGTGTCCGGGGAAACGATGACAATGTTGTCCTCATAGTTTCTCTTGATGTATTCTAAAAGGACGGGGGTGGCGAATAGGTTATCAACAGGGATATTAAAAAACCCCTGAATCTGGCCGGCATGGAGATCCAGGGAGAGAACACGGTTGGCCCCCGCCGTGGTGATCAGATCGGCAACAAGTTTTGCCGAAATCGGTGCCCGGGGAGCCACCTTTCTATCCTGTCTGGCATAACCGTAATAAGGAATAACGGCCGTGATACGATCCGCAGATGCCCTCTTCATGGCATCAATCATGATGAGCAGTTCCATGCAGGTTACATTGACCGGTGTGCAGGTAGACTGAATAATGAAAACATCCATACCCCGGACGTTTTCATTGATTTCCACCATCGTTTCACCGTCACTGAAAGTAGTCACATTGGCCCTTCCGAGGGGGACCCCCAGATTTTCACAGATCCTTTCCGCCAGAGCCAAATTTGCGTTACCGGAAAAAATTCTTATTCTTTCAAGCATCTAAATCCTTTCAAGACAACAACTGGCTGGGGCGGGAGGATTCGAACCTCCGTATGCAAGAACCAAAATCTTGTGTCTTACCACTTGACGACGCCCCATCCCTTTAAGTCATCAGTCATAAGTCGTCAGTCATAAGTCGTATGTCGTACATCTTATATCGAGGACTTATGACCTACGACTTAGACCACGACGGAGCGTGGCCCTCCTTTTATGACGTATGACTTACGACGTACGACTTACGACTTTTATTTAGATAGAATGTGCCATCAATACAGACCACGTCCCCCTTCCCACTTCTTCCAAGGCCTTTTTTGCCTTTAGCGCTGCCTCTGCCTCTAAAAATATGCCAAAAACGGTCGGCCCACTGCCCGACATTAGGGTACCCAAAGCTCCATGTGTCAGTAAAATATCCTTTAAGTGCCGTAAGAGGGGATATATGTTCAGCGTCACATCCTCCAGATCATTACGTAGTCCTTTCACTAAATCGTTTACTGTCTGAAGTTGCGGGATGGTATAATTTATTGATCCTTTTGTCAATCTTAAATTTAGATTTTCATAAACCATCTCTGTGGAGATGGCGAAGCGGGGATTTATCAGGACAAACCACAGGGGAGGGATGTTGTCCGCCGCCTGAAGGCGATCGCCAATGCCGAAAGCCCATGCCGTCTTGCCAAAAATAAAAAAGGGGACATCTGCCCCCAATTTTGCCCCTATCTTCATCAAGTCATCTCTGCTGTAGTGGAACCCGAATATCTCGTTCATGGTCATCAGTGTCGTGGCCGCATTGGAACTTCCCCCACCTAAGCCTGCCGCGATGGGGATTCTTTTTTTGATGGTAATTTCAATACCGGACGCACAGGAAGCATAAGAAAAAAGGGCCATTGCTGCCCTGTAAACAATGTTATCCTCATTTTCCGGCAGGGAGTCCGGACATTTTACCACAATGCCCCTCTCGATAGGTGAAAACGTCATTTCATCATAGAGACTTATCCTTTGCATCAGGGTTGCGATGTCATGATAGCCGTCTTTCCGCTTGCGAAATACGCAAAGGTACAGGTTCACCTTTGCCGGTGATAGTTTTCTGATCATTGTCCGGTTTTTTCCTTCACATACCTCAACCTCAACTCGTAAAGTATGCCATCTAACACGGATTTCTCGTTGTCATCGAGATTTCCTTCCGTTTTACTTTTTAACATGCCCAGTATATCAATGGTCTGTTTTGCAGCAGAGAGATTTTTCCGCGCTTCTTTTGTCGCCGGATCGGGGAAATCACCAAAATGATACATCGCTGTCGTACTCAAAGAGAGCACAAAGCTTGCAAAGTTAACCTCTGGATAATTCTCTTCACGCTGCTGTCCCTGTTGTTCCGCCTCCGGCGGCGGGACCTGTCCTTTTTCTGTTTTCTCGCCGGGACCTGTTTCTTTTGCTTCGGCGGGTTCTTCCTTACGCACTTCTCCCGATTCATCAAAGGTGCGCTTATCCCTCACCACAAACCCCTTTTTCTCCTCTTCCATGAAATATATACCTCCTTAAGGACGCTTAGCCGTAAAATTCTTGCTCTTTGTGGCAAGAAATGAATTCAAAACTTGATGAGTTTGAAGTTTGAAGTGAGCTAAAGTTAGAGAAACTTTACCCTAACTTTAGGCACATTGCCAGTTGTTACCGCGGCCTCATACCCTTCAGTCTGGCGATCCTTTCCTCGATGGGGGGGTGGGTGCTGAAGAGATTCATCAGAGATCTCCCCCCCGTCAGGGGGCTTACAATAAACATGTGGGCCGTTGATGGGTTTGCCTTCATGGGGATCGCCTGTGAGGCCCCCGCCATTTTCTCGAGGGCGCTTGCCAGACCATAAGGTTTTCTTGATATCTGCGCCCCGCCATCATCGGCAAGGTACTCCCGGGAGCGGGAGATCGCCATCTGAATCAGCGTTGCCGCAAGAGGCGCCAGAATGGCCATGATGATGAGACCGAAGATACCGCCACCGCCTTCTTCATCGCTGTCACGACTTGCCCCCCCGAAGATCGCCGCCCATTGTGCCATGTGGGCCAGCATGACAATGGCTCCGGCCAGCGTTGCGGCGATGGAACCGATGAGGATGTCCCTGTTTTTGATGTGGGTCAGCTCGTGAGCGATAACACCTTCCAACTCTTCCCTGTTCAGGATCCTCAATATCCCCTCTGTCACGGCCACGACGGCATGATTCTCATTTCGCCCCGTGGCGAAGGCGTTTGGCGCATCACCAGGGACAATGTAGACCCTGGGCATGGGAAGGGATGCCTTTAAAGCTAAATCCTTTACAATAGAGTAGAGTTCAGGGGTCTGGCCTTCCGATACCTCCTGGGCACGATACATGCGCAGGACTATTTTATCTGAAAACCAGTAGCTCCCAAAGTTCATCACCATAGCAAAGATAAAGGCGATGATGACTCCCTGCTGACCGCCGAAGTATCCCCCGATCAGCATTAAAAGTCCCGTCAGGGCGCCCAATAACAAAGCTGTTTTTATAGTATTCATGCTGCACCTCCGATACTATTCTTTCCTAAAAATCATCTCTCCGCTCTCTGTCGCGTCAACGGTGATACGATCACCATCGGCAAACGTCCCCTTCAGGATCTTCATCGCCAGGTTATCGAGGATCAATTTCTGGAGGGCCCGCTTCAATGGTCTTGCCCCATAAACAGGACTATAGCCGGCGCTGGCTATATAACTTCTTGCACCTTCTGTCAAGGCAAGGCTCAATTTCCGTCCTTCAAGCCTCTTCTGAATCAGACCGATTTGAATCTCAATGATACGATCTATGTCAGCGAGGGAAAGCGCCCGGAAAGTGATAATATCGTCTATTCTATTGAGGAATTCCGGTTTAAAGGCGGCCTTCAAGGCCTCCATGGTCCTGGTTCGTTTCTCCTCCTCCCTGAGGGAAGGATCCTGTATCCATTGCCCGCCGATGTTGGAGGTCATGATCACGATGGTATTCTTGAAATCCACTGTCCGGCCGTGGCCGTCGGTCAATCTCCCGTCATCCAGGATCTGCAACAGGATATTAAACACATCGGGATGGGCTTTTTCTATCTCATCAAACAGCAGGACGGAATATGGCCTTCTCCTTACCGCTTCGGTAAGGTAGCCCCCTTCGTCGTATCCTACGTATCCGGGGGGTGCACCGATCAATCTGGCGACGGAATGCTTCTCCACAAACTCGGACATATCAATCCTGATCATGGCATGTTCATTGTCGAACATGAATTCGGCGAGCGCCCGGGCAAGCTCCGTTTTACCGACACCTGTAGGTCCCATGAAGATGAAGGAGCCTATCGGTCTATTGGGGTCCTGAAGTCCTGAACGGGCCCTCCTCAGGGCGCTGGAAACGGCTTGAATGCCCTCATCCTGGCCGACAACCCTGAGTTTAAGCCTATCTTCCATCTGGATTAATTTCTGGATATCCGTTTCCATCATCCGCGCCACGGGGATACCAGTCCAGTTTGCCACGACCTCCGCCACATCTTCCGCATCCACCTCTTCCTTCAGCATTTTTGTGTCTCTCTGGATTTCTGAGAGTTTTATCTGTTCCTGTTCCAGTTCCCTATTAAGTTCAACAAGTTTCCCGTAACGGATCTCCGCCGCCCTGGCAAGGTCTCCATCCCTCTGGGCATTTAATTCCTCCGTCTTATACGCCTCCATCTTTCCCTTGATTTCCTGGATCCTCTTGATTGCTTCCTTTTCACTTGCCCAGTGCAGTTTCATCCTGTCCATGGATTCCTTAAGTTCTGCCAGTTCCCTGTCAATCTTGTCACGCCTTTCCACAGATGTCCTGTCTGTTTCATTTTTCAGCGACTGTCGCTCAATTTCTAATTGGATCACCTTCCTCTCCAGCGCATCAATTTCCGCCGGCATGCTGTCCAGTTCGATCCTCAGGCGTGAGGCGGCCTCATCAATCAGATCAACCGCCTTGTCCGGTAAAAACCGGTCGCTGATATACCGGTGGGAAAGAGTGGCCGCGGCAATAATCGCCGCATCCTTGATTCTTACGCCGTGGTGGACTTCGTAACGCTCCTTGAGGCCGCGCAGGATGGCAATAGTATCCTCCACTGTCGGTTCCTTCACAAGGATGGGCTGGAACCGCCGTTCGAGGGCGGGGTCTTTTTCAATGTGTTTTCGGTACTCATTGAGAGTAGTAGCGCCCACACAGCGCAACTCTCCCCTGGCAAGGGCAGGTTTCAACATATTGGATGCATCAACGGCTCCCTCAGCCGCGCCGGCGCCCACAACAGTGTGTATCTCATCTATAAAGAGGATAATTTCGCCCTGGGCCTCCGTCACTTCCTTGAGAACCGCCTTCAATCTCTCTTCAAATTCTCCCCGGTATTTTGCGCCTGCCACGAGCGCCCCGATGTCGAGGCCAACGACCCGCTTATTTTTCAAATTCTCCGGTACATCGCCGTTAACGATACGCTGGGCCAGACCTTCCGCGATGGCGGTTTTTCCAACCCCCGGTTCTCCGATGAGAACGGGGTTGTTCTTTGTCCTCCGGGAAAGAACCTGCATGATCCTTCTGATCTCCTCATCTCTTCCGATGACAGGATCGAAGGCGCCCTTGCGGGCCAGTTCATTGAAGTCTCTTGCATAGCGTTTCAGGGCCTGGTATTTCTCCTCCGGGTTGGGATCGGTAATTCTCTGAGACCCCCTGATTTCTACAAGGACCTTAAAAATATTGTCCTTTGTGACCCCCGCACTGCGAAGGATATCTGCGGCCCGTCCCTCTTTTTCATCAGTAATCGCAATCAGGATGTGCTCAGCGCTTACATACTCATCCCTTAATCGCGCCGCCTCGGTAAGGGCGCTGTCCATCACCTTATTTAATCTGGGGGTTATGTAGGTCTGGCCGACGCCGGCGCCGGCGACTTTCGGCAGCCCCTCCAGCGCTCTTTTGATTTCACCTTCAATATGCCGGGGATCCGCCCCTAATTTCTTCAGTATCTCACCGGTAATCCCTTCCGGCTGTTTAAGGAACGCCTGCAGAAGATGTTCCACATCTATCCCCTGTTGTCCGTAGCTGTTTGTTAGAGTCTGGGCCTCCTGGATGGCCTCCTGAACCTTTAAGGTAAATTTGTCAAATCTCATAATGCCTCTATTCTATAGGTTTCTCAATACTTACAAATATCTTTCCGTTTTTGAATACAGTAACATTGCCTGTAGATTCCGATAAAACAACGGCGATAGCATGGGTAACGCTTGAGATACCGGCAGCGGCAATATGCCTGCTTCCGAGACCACGGGGGAAATCCTTGCTCTCCAAGGCCGCATTGAGATGCCTCCCCGCCGTCACAATGGCGCCATTATCTTTGATAATGAAGGCGCCGTCAATGGCCGAAAACTCTTTAATCGTCTCCTCCATATCGGGATTGAGGATATTTCTTTCCTCTTCGGGGTACCCCATGAAGGGATTGATGATCATCTGTCTCGAGAGTTGCAGCGCCTTTTCATGATCTCCCAGGATAAAGATGGTGCCCGCCTTCCGGCCCTCTCTTCCCTGAGCGGCCAGTTCAAGGGCTATATTCAGGACGGCGCCGAAAACTTCAGGATAGACCCCTTCAATAATATCTGTCATGTCTTTGGAAGTCAGGATCTCAAACTCTTTGCCCACATCAATGACAAACATACTGTCCACATAGCCAAACCTGGGAACGCCGGTAAGACAAACTAATTTGTCCCCCTTCTTGAATAAGCCCGTGGCGATGCCTTTGGTAATGGCGATTTTTATCTGACCGACCCTTGTTAGATTCACATTGGGGACATTTATTAGTATCAGTCCTGAATCTTTAAATTTTTCCGGTATCTCCTCGCTCCCCTTCGTAACCAGGATCAAGTCAAAACTCGTTTTTTGCTCAGCCGAAATCGGGAGATCCGAAGCCACATCGGCGTAGAGCAGGACGGCCCTGGCTTCTATCTCAGAGGCAAGGCGACAGGCAAAATCAAAGAAGGTTCTGTTGATTGAAATCATCTATTTATCCCATTCCTGCTTAATTTTGTAAGCTTTCCCTCTTCATCTATCGGCTTTTAGCCGATGAACCAAAAGCTAAATTCATATGTAGATTAACCATAAATGTCGCATATGTCAAGGCATGGGCCTGTATTTCAAATCGTGAAGTTAGAGGTAAGTAGGGGGATTTTTTATGGTCGTATCAAAACAATTGACAGGGTTGGGAAAAGGGGGTAATTTGATTGCCATTACACCGGCTGATAAGTTGAAGGGTCCAATGCCCGTCTGTTTTAAAAGAGGTGTTTTCTGGTTGAAAAGCTTATAAAATTTACGGCCACAGGGTTCGGCAGTGGATTCGTACCCCTTGCTCCCGGAACTGCGGGGACGATTGTTGGTATACCCATATATCTGATCTTTTCATTTCTGTCCTGGCCCTATTACCTGGTAACGATACTGGTCTTTACCTGTCTGGCATGGTATCTGTCCCGACGGGCGGAGAAGATATTCGACGAAAAGGATTCGCCGCACATCGTGATTGATGAAATTGTTGGCCTCCAGTACACTATGTTTCTGGTTGCCCCCACCGTTTTGCACGTATTTTTGGGTTTCCTTCTGTTCCGGTTCTTTGACATTGTCAAATGTTTTCCCGCCAGCTATTTCGAGAGGAAGCTTCCAGATGGTTACGGAGTCGTGGCAGACGACATCGTGGCTGGCATCTATAGCAATATGGTTCTTTTGTTCCTCACTGAGTTCTGGGGTATATGAGACATACCTTTGGCTTACAGGATGATAAAATTGTTGTTGCAGAGGCGTTTCCCTGCTTAAAGCAGGGCTGTGAGAAAGGTATTTTTAGATGAAGGTTGGCATACTGACCATCGGTAATGAATTAACCAGTGGAAAGACGCAGGATACGAATTCCTCTTTTATCGCCCGTGAGTTGAATGTCCAGGGATGGCAGGTATCGCTGATGATGTCCGTCGGTGACGATGAAAATACCATTGGGGGCGGACTGAACTATATTATGGGTATTTCCGATGCCGTGATCGTAACCGGTGGTCTCGGTCCCACGGCCGATGACATTACCACGGCGGCCATCGCCAGGGCCTTTGATCTCAAGCTCCACACCGATGAGGCTGTCCTCAGACATATCCAGGGCCTCTTCGAGAAGCATCGTCTTAGATGGACGTCAAACAATGCCAAACAGGCCGTGTTTCCGGAGGGTGCCGAAACAATCTGTAATCCCATAGGAACGGCCTGGGGATTCTCCCTGAAAAGGAACGGCAGGATCATTGCCGTCATTCCCGGTGTCCCTGTTGAGGTCAAGAGGATGCTACCGGAGGGTGTAATTCCTCTCTTCAGGAGGGAATTTACGGAGAAGGCGCAGTATATCGAAAGCAGAATCATCAAGTTGTTTGGCATCGCTGAGGCGGGTGTAGATCAGGCACTGGCCGATGTTGATCTTGTTAGTCTGGGAGTGAGTATTGGATTCTATCCCAACTTTCCGGAAAACCATGTTGTCCTCATCGCCAGACATGCCACCGAAACAGAGGCAAAGGAGAAGCTCCGGGAAGCGGAAGGATATGTTAAAGACAGACTCCAGGATTACATCTTTGCCTATGATCACGATACCCTCGAAGGTGTTGTTGCCTCCCTGCTAACAGGCAAGAAGCTGACCCTTGCCGTGGCCGAATCATGTACCGGCGGGCTGATTACCGATCGTCTGACAGATATACCGGGGAGCTCTGCCTTTCTCGAGTGGGGGGTGGTTACCTACAGCAATGTAGCCAAGACCGAACTCCTCGGGGTTCCCGGGCAAGTTCTACATGAGTTCGGTGCCGTGAGTGAGCAGACGGCTATTCTCATGGCGGAAGGGGTGAGGAAACTCGGGAAGACAGACCTGGGACTGGCCGTAACGGGGATTGCGGGTCCCACAGGGGGGACAGAGGAAAAGCCGGTGGGTACCGTTTTTATCGCTCTTGCGGACGGGAAAAGAACCATCTGCCACCATTCTTTTTACCGGTGGGACAGGAGAAGGATCAAGATGATCTCCTCCCAGTCGGCGCTCATGATGCTCAAAAGATACCTCACCGGGGAGATTAGAGATGACCGAAGAAAAGACGATAAGGGCATTTGTGGCCATTGAGCTGCCCGGGGAGATCAGAAACGAGATTGTAGGTATTCAGAACCGTCTGAAGAAAACAATCCATGGGGTTATCCGCTGGGCGAGACTGGAAGGGATGCATCTGACACTGAAATTTTTTGGCAATATTTCCGGGGATGACGTGGTAAATATCAGCCGGGTAGTGGAGAAGACTGTGGCCGATGTCAAGCCACTTTCCCTGAGTGTCAAAGCCGTCGGGGTATTTCCGGATGTAATGCGGCCTCGTGTCATCTGGCTTGGGATAAATGGCGATGTGGTGCCGTTGAGCAATCTCCAGAAGGTCATGGATCGCGGTTTTCAGGATTATGGTTTTAAAAGGGAGGAAAGGCCCTTCCGGCCGCATCTAACGCTGGGAAGGATTAAGTCGCCGAAAGGGGTGATTGGCCTGGCCGCGGTTGTGGAAGGGGGAGGGAATTACGTTGCAGGACAGTTTCAGGCCGATGGACTCACCCTTCTCAAGAGTGAACTGACACCGGGGGGGGCCATTTATACAAAACTGGCCTGGTTTCCCTTTCGGGGGATATAAGTCGTAAGTCTTGAACAATATCAAATGACCAAAACGCAGAATTCAAAACAACGCAGGTAGGATAAAGATGAGAGCTTTGCAAAATTGAAAATTGGCTTCAGAAAGGGCGGATCAAAGATTTTTTCGGGGAGGGGGGCTCTGCCATCGCAGCGAAGCGCCCGCCAGGGCAACTGTTTGAAGGCGAAGCCTGAGTTTTGCCCTGGCAGCAAAACTAAATGATCCATGGTCGAAAAAAGATTTTGAAGCCCTGATGAAGGCAATTTTCAAAGCTCTCAAGATGTTTTGAACATTTGAATTTGGGGTTTTGAATTTGTCAAAATGGAGGTAATCATGGGATCAGATCTGGATAGAGAAAAGACGTTGGAGCTTGCCATCACTCAAATCGAGCGGCAGTTTGGAAAGGGTTCCATCATGAGACTGGGTGGCGGAGAACAGATTTCAGATGTTCCGGTAATATCCACCGGTTCACTCGGTCTCGACATCGCCCTCGGTACAGGGGGGATTCCCCGGGGGAGGGTTGTGGAGATATTTGGTCCCGAGTCCGGTGGCAAGACCACCCTGGCCCTCCATATCGTGGCAGAGGCGCATAAACAGAATGGCCTGGCTGCCTTCATTGACGCCGAACATGCCCTGGATGTTACCTATGCGAGGAAGATCGGTGTAAATACGGATGACCTCCTCATCTCTCAGCCCGATACGGGTGAACAGGCCCTCGAGATCGCCGAGACCCTTGTAAGAAGCGGAACCCTGGATGTCCTTGTCATTGATTCTGTGGCTGCCCTTGTGCCCAAAGCGGAGCTGGAAGGGGAAATGGGGGATGCCCAGATGGGACTCCAGGCGAGATTGATGTCCCAAGCACTCCGCAAGCTCACAGCCACGATCAGTAAATCCAAAACCACGGTGATTTTCATCAATCAGTTAAGGATGAAGATAGGGGTTTTCTTTGGCTCCCCGGAGACGACAACGGGCGGAAATGCACTCAAATTTTACGCTACCATGCGCCTCGACATCAGGAAGGTAAGCCCTATCAAAGTGGGACAGGATATCATTGGTATCAGAGCAAAGGTCAAAGTGGTAAAGAACAAGTTGGCGCCCCCCTTCAGGGAAACGGAATTTGACATTATCTTCGGGGAAGGCATTTCGAGAGAGGGGGGTATCCTCGATCTTGCCACGGACAATGACATTGTTGAAAAGAGTGGCGCCTGGTATTCGTACAAGGGTGAGAGAATCGGTCAGGGAAGGGATAATACCAGGGCATTCCTCAAGGAAAATAAAGACCTCGCGAGAGAGATCGAGGAGGCAGTACGGGAAAAGTTTGGATTTAAGACAAGGGAGGCGGGATAAGAGGCGGTAATGGAGGACGACCTCCTTCTTGAAAGGGCAAGGGAGAAGGCCTTTCGTTTTCTTTCGATACGGGCAAGGAGCAGGAAGGAGTTACGGGCAAGGCTGAAGGAGAAGGGTTTTGACAACCCTGTCGTGGACAGGGTCTTGGATTATCTCCTCGAACGGGGATACCTGGACGACGCATCCTTTGCCCGGCAGTGGGCTCGTAACCTTGCGGTAAACAGACTCCTCGGAAATCGAAGGATCGAGATGAGCCTCCGGGAAAAGGGGATTCCCAGTGAATTGATTGGGGAGGCCGTCGCCGGCGCCCGGGAAGAAATCTCCGAGAGGGAGGCCATCGGGAAACTGATCGGTAAAAAGGGAAAGGACCGGAAGGTCACCGACCCGAAGGAACTGAGAAGATTGGGAAGGAGCCTGGTGGGGAAAGGTTTCCCGCCAGGCCTGGTTTTTGATATCTTGGAGACGGCAGGAGAGGAATCTTTGTGTAATGATGAGAGCGATGGACATCAGGGAGAGTTTTTTGAGATACTTTGAGGGAAAGGACCATACACGGGTCTTGAGTTCATCCCTCGTCCCGAAAGACGATCCGTCCATCCTCTTTACCAATTCAGGGATGGTGCAGTTTAAGAACTGTTTCCTCGGCAGGGAGGAGCGCCCCTACAAAAGGGCGGTAACCGCTCAGAAATGCGCCAGGGCGGGAGGGAAGCACAACGATCTGGAAAATGTAGGGATTACCTCGCGTCATCACACTTTCTTTGAGATGTTGGGAAATTTCTCCTTCGGCGATTACGGGAAAGAAGAGGCCATCACCTGGGGATGGGAGTACCTTACCAGGGTCGTGGGCCTTCCGAGAGAGAAACTCTGGGTGACCATTTACCGAGATGATGAGGAAGCATTTGCCATCTGGCATAAGAAAATCGGTCTCCCTCCGGAACGCATTGTGCGTATGGGGGGAGAAAGCAATTTCTGGATGATGGGGGAGACCGGTCCCTGTGGTCCCTGCTCCGAGATCATCTACGACCAGGGGGAAGGGACGGGATGCGGTAAACCTGCATGCAATATTAACTGCGATTGTGACCGTCACCTCGAGCTTTGGAATCTGGTCTTTACCCAGTTCGATCGTGATGCCTCCGGCAGGATGACCCCGCTGCCGAGACCCAGTATTGACACGGGTATGGGCCTTGAGCGCCTGGCGACGGTTATCCAGGGCGTCACGAGTAATTACGATACCGACCTGTTTTGCGCAATCGTCCGTTTTATTGAGAAGATCAGCGGGAAAAATTACAGGGCGAGTGAAAGGGACGATATATCCATCAGGGTTATCGCCGATCACAGCCGGGCCGTTACTTTCCTGGTCGGCGATGGTGTTCTTCCCGCCAACGAGGGACGGGGGTATGTCTTGAGGAGGATCCTGAGACGGGCGGCACGCCACGGGAAACTTATCGGCCTTGAGAAACCGTTCCTCCACAAGGTGGCCGGGGTGGTGATTGATGTGATGAAAGACGCCTACCCTGACCTTACCGAAAAGACATCCTTCATCAGGAAGGTGGTGGCAAACGAGGAGCAGCGTTTCACGGAAACCCTCGATGCCGGTTTGAGAATCCTCCAGGAGGAGATAACATCACTGATAAGAGCGGGGAAAAATGTTGTCCCCGGCGCGGTGGTTTTTAAACTTTACGATACCTATGGTTTCCCCACCGACCTGACAGTGGATATTGTCCGGGATGATGGCCTCTCCGTTGACATGGAGGGATTCCATAGGGCGATGGAGACCCAGCGGGAGAGGGCGAGGGAATCCTGGAAGGGTAGCGGTGAAGAGGCCGCGGCAGAGCATTACCAGAAGCTCTCTAACCGTGGTATCAGCTCTGCATTTACCGGCTACGGGGGAGTTATCGAAGACCTGTCGCGTATCGTAGCCATCCTGAAAAAGGGACAACCCGTGGAAACGGCAACGGAAGGGGAAGATGTCGAGATCATTGTCGAGAGGACTCCTTTCTATGGCGGGAGCGGCGGACAGATGGGAGATACCGGTTTCATGGAGGGCGGTGCATTTCGCTTTGAGGTACTGGCTACCCTGAGACCCCTCGATAATCTCATTACCCATTCAGGAAAGGTTAAGAAAGGTGAAGGGAAGGTAGGAGACACTGTTCACTTAGTGGTTGATGAGGAGAGGAGGAGGGCGACGGAGGCCAATCACTCCGGCACACATATCCTCCAGGCGGCACTGAAGGCTGTCCTGGGAGATCATATTAAACAGGCCGGTTCCCTCGTCTCCCCGGAACGCCTCCGTTTCGATTTTACGTACTTTTCCCGGGTGGGGGATGACGAGTTGGAACGCATTGAAACCCTGGCCAACCAATACATCAGGCAAAACATTCCCGTAAACACCGATATCTTATCCCTTGAGGAGGCCATGAAAACAGACGCCACGGCAGTCTTCGGCGAGAGATACGGGGAGGAGGTCAGGATCGTCAGGATAGGCGATATCAGCAAGGAGTTGTGCGGGGGAACGCATGTCGCGAGGACCGGCGCAATCGGCCTCCTGAAGATAATCCATGAATCGTCAGTCGCCGCGGGAGTAAGGCGTGTCGAGGCCCTCACGGGGAGAGAAGCCGTCAGGTACGTGCGCGGCATGGAAAAAGAACTGAGGGAGACGGCCGATCTCCTGAAGGTCAATCCCTTTGAACTGGCGGAAAGGACGGAAAAGCTTCTCCGCCACCAGAGGGACCTGGAAAAGGAGATCGAGGCGCTCAAGGCGAAACTGACAACGAGAGATTCCTTCGATCTTTTGAGCAACCTCAGAGAGATCAAAGGTGTTCCCGTTCTCGCCGCCCTGGTGGAAGCGGCGGATGCCAAGACACTCCGTGATTTTGGCGACAAGCTCAGGGACAGGCTCCCCTCGGGCATCATCCTCCTCGGCAGTGAAACGGAGGGAAAGGCCATGCTCCTGTGCCTAGTGACGAAAGATCTGACCGCCCGCTACCATGCCGGAAGGATCATCAAGGAAATCGCTCCCCTCGTGGGGGGAAGCGGCGGCGGGCGGCCCGACATGGCCCAGGCTGGCGGATCAGCCCCGGAAAACCTGGGGCAGGCCCTCTCCAAGTTGCAGGAAATACTCTAAGCCGTCTTCGCGGCCCACATCCCTGGGAATTAGAGAATTAGGAAAATTAGGGAAATTAGAGGGAAATTAGGGTCAGGTCTTTTCTTTGGAAGTAGGAATTAGGAATTAGGGTCAGGTCTTTTCTTTTGGTATTAGGCTTTTCCCCGCTCCCCGTAGCAAATTGCTTATCGTCGAATAATGCATAACCAGGTACCGGGCAATTTCACTCTGCCGATAACCGTATCTCTCAACAGCTTCCAGTATCTTCCTGTCACGATTCTCTTTGTCTTTTATTATAATCTCTGGGAATATTTTTTCAAGTGCCGGTCTGTTCACATATCGCTGGCCTTTTGGTATCTCGATCACGTCTTTATGTTTTTTGAAATGATCAATGAGGCTGCCAATAAATTCATCTTCACCGAGTATGGCCTGCCCCTTAACACCTGACCAGATCGATTCTTTTCCGATACCCTCTTGGACAAACTGCCGGTATTCCTTCTCTGCCTCTCCTCTTTTTCCGCTGAATTGCCCGAGTATCCAGTCTGTGGTAAGGTAGGGATGTGGCTGTTCCTTGCCGACCGTGGCGCGGTAACTGGACCACTTCCAGTCCTCCGGTTGTCCAACCGTCCTGGCACGGACGGGGTTTAAGACGATATATCGGCAGGCTTCGAGGAGGTGACTGTCTTTCTGGATGAGGATAGCCTTGTATCTCCCCTGGAAGAGGTGACCGGTTCTCCTGTGCCGATTATTAAAAAACTGGGTGTAGACACCGTTTAGCTGCCGCATACCGATGGAGAGGTTGCCATCCGGGGTCTCGATGAGAAGGTGGTAGTGGTTGTCCATAAGGCAGTAGGAGTGACAGATCCAGTTATATCGATTATTGGCACGCTGTAGGGTGGAGAGAAAACCCTCACGATCATGATCGTCTTTGTAAATGGCCTTTCTTTCGTTTCCCCGGCTTGTGATATGATAGACAGCGCCAGGGTATTCTATGCGAAGTGGGCGTGCCATGATGGCGGTACTTTATCATAACCCGTCGGAAATGTCAAGATAAAAGACCTGACCCCGATTTTGCCGATTTTGGATTTTGCGATTTTGCGCCCCCGATTTTGCCCGCCCCGATTTCCTAAGAGTCAACAGAATTTTGCGTCTTGTGAGTAAATTCAGGGAAACTTCCCGTGTTTCCTGTCCTGTTCCCGATCCTGCTGCCCGATGTTGTTCCTTTAATTGTTGACCCGATGATTGACTATCTCAGGGGTTCGGGAAAGAAGATTCACGTCCCCAGCGAGTCATCACCAGCCTGCGGGCTTCATCCCCGGTAAGTATCTCACCGTCGAGCTGCGCATCCTCAACAGCCTTCAGGATCTCACTGAAGATGGGGCCGGGGCGAAAGCCCATGGCGATGAGGTCATGGCCGGTGATCAGACGCGGCGGGTGCAGTTCCTCTGTGGCAAGTTCGGCAAGCTTTGTCTTGCAGAACTTGTAGTTGTCGAGAAAACCGTGGCTTCCCAGGCAATCGAGGCGGTGAAGTTCAAGATGAAGGTCGAAGCGGGGCTTCCTGAGCAGACGTTTCAACTTATTGGGGCGCATCTCCTTTATATGGATGAAGAGCATGTGGCAGTGGACAAGGTCAATGATCGTCTCCATATCTGCACGGGAAAATCTGAGCCGCTGCAGGATAGCGCCGGCGATCTCCTCTCCCCTGCGGACGTGACCGTAGAAATGGACGCCTGATTCGTCCTCGGAACGTGTACAGGGCTTCCCTATGTCGTGCATGACGACACCCCAGGCGAGGCAGGCATCGGCCTCTTTACCCGCCCCGCCGGGCAACAGGTCGAGCATCCGCAGGGTGTGTTCCCAGACATCGCCTTCGGGATGGAATGTTGGCGGCTGGACGACACCACGCATCGCCTCGACCTCGGGAAGGAGGACGGCAAGAAGGCCGGTAGCGGCAAGGAGTTTCATCCCGCGCCGCGCCCCACCGCCGGTGAGAAGACGGGTCAGTTCTTCACGGGTGCGTTCCGCGCTGATGCGGCGGATGGCGGGGACATGCCGCTTGACAGCATCAAGGGTCTGCTGATCAATTTCAAAGCCAAGGTTGGCGGCAAAGCGGACGGCACGGAGCACCCGCAGGTAATCCTCGGAGAAACGCTCTTCAGGTTCACCGATTGTGCGGATGAGGCGACGCTCAATATCCTGACAGCCACCCACATAGTCAATGATGCGGCCTGTCTCTATCTCCAACAGGAGACCATTTACGGTGAAGTCCCGGCGGTAGACATCCTCCTTGGCCGTGGCAAATTTTACCTGAGAGGGTCTCCGCCCATCTTCATGACCATCCTCGGTGCGGAATGTTGCCACTTCGTAGCTTCGTCCCCCTTCAATGACGAGGACAACACCGAAGCTCACCCCCACCGGCACCGTGTGAGGAAACAGCGCCTGGACCTCATCGGGTCGGGCGGAGGTGACAATATCGTAGTCCACCGGTTCGATACCCCGCAGGAGGTCGCGCACACAGCCGCCGACGAGATAGGCTTCATGACCAGCCCGCTGCAACTGGCGGACAATACCGGCCGCTGCCTCACCAGAGACAGGTATCTTATCAATAGTATCAACGGTCAAATTCAAACCTTCCGAGACCTTAAGCCCTCTCTAAGCAAGGGGCAAGGGACTATAGGCCGTAGCCCATAACCTGAAATTAAAGCAGCAGCAAATTGGGCTGAAGAGAACTTTGCGAGACTGAAAATTGGCTTCGAAAGGGCAAATGCAAGATTTTTTTCGCAACTATTCTTCGCGAAGCGAAACGGCCGCAAAGGCAAATGTTTGAGCGCGCAGCGCGAGTTGTTGCCTTTGCAGTGGAGCGAGCGTTAGAATGGTCGAAAAAAGATTTTGAGCCCTTGTGAAGTCAATTTTCAAAGGTCCCGCTGAAGTTCAATTTTTTAGCCACTGGCAATAATCAGTTCGGCAACCTTCTTCCCTGAAAGGAGCATGCCACCGAAGATGGGACCCATCCTGGGGCCGCCGAAGGCCGCATTGGCCGACATCCCGGCTACATATACGCCGGGGCAGATCTCTCTTGTATTTTCCAGAGTCAACTGTTCTGCCCTGTCCGCCCACATGGAACGCTCACCCATCAAGGCCCCGCTTGGCGTGTTAAATTTTATATCTGTCTTTCGTTCAATCACGCGGAGGACTTCCGTGGCATGACCTGTGGCATCAACGGTAGATTTTGCGGCAATCGCCAGTGGGTCAACATGGAGACCCGTCACCTCGACCGGTGTCCAGTTAATCACAAGACCGATCACCCGTCCTTCACGGATCATCACATCCTCCACGGTGATACAATTAAAGACCCTGGCCCCCGCCTTTGTTGCATAGGAACAAATCGTACTGACCGCCTCGATGGCATCGGCGCTGTAGTAACCATGTTCATACTCCCTTGTGCGTACGTCAAACAGATCGAGGAGTTCCCTGGCCTCCGGTTGCACGATGATCTCGTTGAACATCATACCGCCGCCCCACATGCCGCCGCCGATGCTCAGTTTTTTCTCAAATATCGCCACCTTTTTTCCGGCTTTCGCCAGGAAATAGCCGGCCACGAGACCGGCGGGACCACCTCCCACGATAGCTGTATCCACTTCCGTGCAGGCGAGCAGCTTCTCCGAGAACCGCTCTATAATCGCTTTCGTGATGGTAATTTCATTCAATTCCATATTATCCTTTCCTCCTAAAACATCAGTCGTCAGTCGTCAGTCATACGACTTACGACCTATGACTTACGACTTTCAATTTCCTTACCAGATTTAAAACCTTATCCACAACATCATGAGGGTCCTTCCCGAGGACCCGGATCATCGGCTCTTTCCCCACATCGCCCCTGTCAAAGATGATATCGGGAACCTTTTCCCTCTTTGCCAGGACAGTCTCCGTTCCCCATTCGAGGGAGGAACCATCTCTCTCTTTCATCTCAGGCGGTTCGCCTGCCCGACTGAAATGGGCGATGTCATACCCCAAGGCCTGGCATATCTTTACAATATCTTCCGAAAACCGGATATTCATCGCCGCACGATATTCACTGTTGTACCTCAAAACGGTGAGGATGATCTTTGCGATATGTGAAGAGGCGCCGAAAGCCGGCTCACAGAGGGTTGCCACCTCATCTCCGATCCGGATAATCCTGCCCGGAACAGCCGCCACTTCCTCGATCCCCCTGGCGCCGGGAAGGGCATAGCCGAGGTTTGACTGTACCTCCGGGATGACATGACCGCATTTTTCCCCCTTCAATCTTTGCAGGGCGGCCTTCAGCTCATCAAGACAGCGATAACGTTCCACCTCCCGTAAAAGAGGGGCGAGATGGTTCGTTGGTCCCTGCCCCCCACCGATACGATAGGAAAACCTGATGGTCTCTGTGATATACTTTTTTGCCTCTTCCACGGCCTCAAAAACACTCTTCCCCATGGCAAGACCGGTGGCAATAGCGGCGGAATAGGTGCACCCGGTACCATGCGTGTCTTTAGTATCAATCCTCTCAGAGGAAAACTCGTAAAAATTCTTCCCGTCATAGAGGATGTCCCTGGCGTGCGTGACATCGGCATCCATCAGATGCCCCCCTTTGACCAGTACATTCTCTGCCCCCAGATCATAAATGACCCGCGCCGCTTCTCTCATCCCGTCGAGGGAGGCAATCTTTATCCCGGAGAGGACCTCGGCTTCGGAAATATTCGGTGTCACCACAAGGGCCAGAGGGATCAGTTCCCTGATCAGGTCATCCCTGACCTCACCCTTGATCAGCGGCGTTCCCCCTTTGGCTGCCATTGCCGGATCAACAACAAGCTTTTCAACGCTGTATTCCCTAATGCCGTCTGCCACTACCTCTATTATCCCGGAGTTGACAAGCATACCGGTCTTGGCTGCATCTATGCCTATGTCCGACGCCACAGAATCAAATTGCCTCTTGACAAATTCCGGGGAGACCTCATGGATGTCCTGGATACCGAGAGTATTCTGGGCTGTCAAGGCGGTGATGACACTCATCCCGAACCCCCCAAGGGAGGCAATCGTCTTCAAATCTGCCTGAATCCCTGCTCCGCCACCGGAATCTGAACCGGCAATGGTTAATATCCTTTTTGGTTTCATCTCCTCAAGTCACCTCGGGGGGAAAACCCCCGCCTTGAAATACCTCACTACGAGCAGATATCCTGAAGCCACGGAAATGACGCCTCTGGCCTCTATCAACCGGTTGCTTACACCGTAGGGCCTTCCGATTTCCATTGTCCCATCTTTGAGAGGATATTCAAATCCCTCCAGGGTTATGCCGGTCACTGCTGACGAAAGGGGAAGAATGGATACCGTCTGCCCCGTCTGCCCCTCAATCACGCAGGAGGCGGTCACAACAAAAGCCTCACACCATTCATCCACCAATTTTATCCTTATGCCCCTCTCTGCACCCAGAATAAGGAGGGAGATGTTGGCCAGGGTATGATCAACCCTTCCCCCGAGGGCGCCAAAGATCCATACCTCTTCCGGGTTCATCCCCAAGGCATATTCGAGGGCCAGTTGTGTATCTGTTTCCTCCTTTTCCTTAGGGCGCCTGATGATCCGACTTCCCCGTTCCTCGAAGTACTTTTCTTTCTCAGGATCGAGAGAATCCATGTCTCCGATGATAACATCGGGAATCAGACCGTGGGAAGGAAGATGGCGTACTCCACCGTCGGCGCAGATTATCTCTGCTCCTCTATGCGCCTTTAGTTTTGCATGTAAAAGCGCAAGATCCAGGACCTGGCCTCCGGAAATCACAAATACTATTCTTTTTGCCATGGAAAGAGACGACGGTCTCCTCTCTGCCAAATAAAAAAGAGCCATACCTTCTTACCACGGGATATGGCCCCTCTGAATATAGAACTTCTGGAAATCGCTCAGATGGCACTCCCTACGCTGGTATGATCCAGTTCAGGTTCAAAGGGTATCTTCTCAGCCTGCGCGGCACCCCTGGATGTATCGAGCTTTTTGTTTCTGTCTATCCTGATCCATTCACAAAGTCAAGTATATTTGTTTGACAATTTCCCTCCGGCAGCAGGAAGCCTTTTCGTATTTTTAGTTGCAGGTCAGACCTTATTATCAACGGACACGGCTACAAAAAAATATCGCAAAATCATAATCATTTCTTGACATTGCAGATTCCTGTAGTATTGTGTTTTATGGAATTAATTACTTCATCCCGTAAATACAAGTTTGAAGATCCACGGCGCGAGCCTGTCATGAGAAAACACGGTCATAAAACGGTGGGCTATCTTACCACAACGGGGATTTTCTTAGTTTTGTAGATAAAGAGCCTTTTGAGGCCGGCGATAACGATATTAAAGACTATTTCCTTTGCTACCCATCTTTTAAAAAGCGGTATTGACCTCAGATACATACAAGAATTATTAAGGCGCCGAAATTCAAAAACACAGAAATCCTACCCACGTAAGTACCAGGGATTTCATGAGAATAAATAATCCATTAGAACAGATTCTTGAAAGAAGGGGGGGGAATAGCCTATAGGAAGTGGAGACGACGACGTCTACACCCTGGAAACCAAAGAAAAGGCGACATTGTCGTCTATGAACAAGATGTACGGAAATCGCTCGCTTCGCTCGCTATTTCCGTACATCGGGCGCCGGGGCTTACGCCCCT